>NZ_JBXEJO010000009.1:0-148216 GCF_056837965.1 Bradyrhizobium ferriligni | reverse complement strand
ATGCAACCGGGGCCGTGGTCGGCGACATGCTGGCGCCCACCAAGGCACTTGCGACGCTGCCGGTCTCGGTTTTTGTCGTCGGCATGGCTCTGTGCACGCTGCCGGCGGGCGTTGTCGCGCAGCGCTATGGCCGGCGCACGACATTCCTGCTCGGTGCAGGCAGCGGCGTCCTCGCGGGCTTGATTGCGCTCCTCGCGGTACTCAACGCGTCATTCCCGCTCTTCTGCGCAGGGACCTTCTTTGGCGGCGTCTACGCGGCCGTGGTGCTCTCGTTTCGCTTTGCGGCGGCCGATTGCGCAGCACCCGAACGGCGTCCGCGCGCGCTCTCGGCCGTGATGGCTGGCGGTGTGTTCGCCGGTGTGATCGGTCCTCAGCTTGTGACGCACACCATGAACCTGTGGGCGCCCTATCTCTTTGCTGCGACGTTTGTCGGCCAGGGGGCGGTTGCCGCGCTCTCCGCGGTCATTCTGGCGGGCGTTGAGCTTCCTCCGCTGACTGCAACGCATCTCGACGCCGGAAGGCCGCTCGCTGTCATTGCCCGGCAGCCGCGCTTTATCCTAGCCGTGATCTGCGGGGTCGTCTCCTACCTGCTCATGAATTTCCTCATGACCGCAGCCCCGCTGGCGATGAAGCTCTGCGGGCTGCCTCAGGAATCGGCCAATCTCGGTCTGCAGTGGCACGTCATCGCGATGTACGCCCCGAGTTTCTGGACGGGCCGCCTGATCGCGCGCTTCGGCGCATCCGCGATCGTCGCGGTCGGGCTGGTGCTGATTGCGGCCGCTTCGTCGATGGGCCTGCTCGGGATCGACGTCGTGCATTTCTGGGCGACGCTGAGCCTGCTCGGAATCGGCTGGAACTTCGGCTTCATCGGCGCGTCGGCGATGGTTCTGGAGTGCCATCGCCCCGAGGAAAAAGCGCGCGTCCAGTCGCTCAATGACTTCGTGGTCTTCGGCACGATGACCGTCGGCTCCTTCCTTTCGGGCGGGCTGCTGTCGTCCTTCGGCTGGTCGACGGTCCTGATGCTGTCGTTCGTACCACTGCTCGGCGCGTTGCTGGCACTCATCGGCTTTTCAATACCGGCTCGCCGCACGACCAAGTTAGCGTCTCGAGGAGAATCCACATGAGCGTAGCGGAAACCCCGGTTCAATATATGGAGCGAACGCGCCAATATTACCGTGCTCTTGGTTACGACAACGACTATGTCTGGGCGAGCTTTGATGATGTCCCTTTCACCAAACCTGCCAAACCATCATCGGACCTGCGTATCGCACTGATCACCACGGCCAGTCCGCCGGATTTTGACGGCGTCAAACGGGTGTGGTCAGGTGTGGTTTCGCCGCCGCCCGGGAAGCTGTTTACCGACAACGTTGCTTGGGACAAGGAATCGACCCACACCAATGATCCGGGCAGCTTCTTGCCGGTAGAAGCCGCTTTCGGATTGGTCGGCGAAGGCGCCCTCATCGGACTGACCCGGCACTTTCACGGCGTGCCGACAGAATACAGCCAACGGAAAACGAACGCGGAGGACGCACCTGAAATCCTGGCACGGGTTCGAAAAGACGCGGCGGATGCTGCGATCCTTTGCCCCCTTTGCCCCGTGTGTCATCAGACCATAAGCTTGGTGGCCCGGCATCTGGAAGCGAACGGCATTCCGACGGTCATTATCGGTTCGGCGCAGGATGTCGTGGAGCACTGCGGCGTGCCACGGTTCTATTTCACGGATTTCCCGCTGGGCAATCCTTGCGGGCATCCCTGGCGACCGGACATGCAGCGCGAAATCATGCGCCAGGCGCTCGCCCTTTTTGACACGGCGACGGCGCCGCGAACGACTGTGAGAGCGCCATTTGCGTGGAAGGAGGACGGTTCCCTCTGGCGGCCCCGGTATGGAAGAGTAAATCCAGAGGATCGAGAGCGGCTGCTCAAGCTGGGTGATGAGCGCCGCCGACGGCAAGCCAAAGCCAAGCAGGTTTCCATGGAGGGAGTGTCGTCAAAATGACCGAGAGTTCGATGGGAAATCGGGTGCGCGTTCTTGAAGACCGTTACGGTAACCCCTTGAGCACAAGCTCTGCCGCCGCCCGCGACGCATATGTCGCCGGCGTCGATAAGCTGCTCGCGGCCGGCTCGGGAATTGACCAGGCATTCCGCGACGCGATCGCCGCCGACGAAGGTTTTGCTCTGGCGCACATCGCGCTTGCGCGAACCCTGCAACTGCTCGGTCGCGGCAACGAAGCCAAAGCGCCGCTCGAACGCGCGATCGCGCTGGCGCCGGCTACGACTTCGCGCGAGCAAGGTCATATTGCGATCTTTGCCAAGATCCTGAGTGGTCAAGGCGCTGCGGCGGTTTCGGCGATCGCCGAACATATGAAGCACTGGCCGCGCGATGCCATGGTGCTGGCACCGGCCACCGGTGTGTTCGGCTTGATCGGCTTCTCGGGCAAGTCCGGCCGCGAGATTGAGCAACTGGCGATGCTGGAGCGGCTTGCAACCCATTACGGCGATGACTGGTGGTTTCGAACGGTGCTCGCGTTTGCGGAAATCGAGCTGCACAGGCTCGACAGTGGTTTCAGGAATATCGAGACCGCACTTCGTGGTTGTCCCCGCAACGCTCACGCTGCGCATATCAAGGCCCATTTGTTCTATGAGAAAGGACAGCGCGAGGAGGGGCTGGCTTACCTCGAGCAATGGAACGCCGCCTACCCACGCGAGGGGCAACTGCATTGCCATATCAGTTGGCATCTTGCCCTGTGGTCGCTGGAGACCGGCAGGCGGGATCAAGCCTGGAAGATCTATCGTGAGGCGCTGCATCCGGGCGGCTCGTGGGGGCCGCAAATCAATGTCCTCACCGATTGCGCGTCGTTCCTTGCGCGCGCCGAGATGGCGGGCGAGCCGCGATATCCGGAACTGTGGAGCGAGATCAGCCGGTATGCGGCGAAGTGGTTTCCCAACTCGGGGATCATCTTTGCCGACATGCACAGCGCGCTTGCCTTTGCAATGGCTGGTGACGCGGAGGCCTTAGCTGGCATCATCGAGAACCCGAAGGGTCCCGCCGCGGACATGGTGGTGCCCATCGCGCGCGGCTTCGATGGTTTGGCCAAGGGCGACTGGACACGGGTCGTCGATGAGCTAAGTCCGGTCCTGGCAACCCATGAAAGGGTTGGAGGCAGCCGCGCCCAGCGCGACCTGCTGGAATATTCCGTGACTTGCGCCTTGCTGCGCAGTGGTCGAGCCGACGAGGCGCGGCGGCTGATCGCGTCACGACGTCCGCAGAATGCGGCGAGCGGCGTTCCGCTCGCGGGGATCTGAACCTGTCCTGGTTGAGGGACCTGCACTGGTCAAGCGATCCGAAAATGCCAAGCGGTGGGTTTTGGATGGCGCCACTCTGAGGGAGAGTAACGATGCGCATCAACGATGATCTGTCGAAGCCCGCTATCGTTCACGCCTCGAAACTGGACTGGGTGGCCAGTCCGTCGGCCGGCGTGGATCGGCGCATGCTGTTCCGCATTGGCGGTGAAGTCGCGCGCGCCACCTCGATCGTGCGCTATGCTCCCGGTAGCGCCTTCCCGCGTCATACGCATGGCGGCGGAGAAGAGATTGTCGTCCTTGAAGGTATTTTTCAGGATGAGCACGGCGACTATCCCGCGGGCAGCTACTTCCGCAACCCTCCCGGGACGTCGCATGTCCCCGCCTCGAAGGACGGCTGTACCATCTTCGTGCGGCTCTGGCAGTTCCGGGACGAGGACCGGACCCAGGTCGTGCGTCAGCCAGGTGAGGGCCAACAGGTTGCGCCGCGCCCCGGTGCAAGCAGCGTCAGCGTGCTATTTGACGACGGCCACGAGGAGGTCCGCCTTGAAGACTGGCGGCCGGGTGCAGTCATCAGCCTTGCGAACGCGCGCGGGCTCGAGTTCTTTGTTCTATCGGGGGGGCTGACGATCGGGGGCGAGACGCTGCAGCCGCAGGGCTGGGGTCGGCTACCCGCCGGCGTCGACCTGAAAGCGACGGTGGGCCCGCAGGGCGCGAAAATCTGGATCAGGGAGGCGCCGCTGCTGCATCCGGATGTTTGTCGACTTCCCGGGTAGCCGCGACAATCCTGACCGCCTCTGCGCTGAGCTCCTCGTAATGGCGAGGCTGCTTTGCATGGGGTTGTTTTCGATATTTTGGTTGGGCCGGGCCTGTTGCCGCCGGGCAGGGCTTCGAAACATCATGTTGCATTGAACCGATGTTGCGGCTACGCAATTGAGATGACGTGGAAATTTTCCGTTGCGCCCATGCTCGACTGGAGCGAGAGTTCAAGTTTATCAATCGGTTAGTGTGTGGCGTGTGCACGACGTGTGCACCCTGAGATCAAGAAAAATTTCGTCGCAGCGAATGCAGGCTTGTGGCGCATGCGTTGGATCTGCATTTTCGAGGAAAGGAGGCGGGCGAGCGCTACGATGAGCGCTTATTGGCCGAGATTTCTGCGGGGTCATTAATATCCGTTTGTGCGACTTTGATGACTGTCTTCGCGATCATTTCCGTGAGAGGGGCGCCGCGGTCCTTGACGCAGGGCGCAGCAGGGATTGCTTACGAGCAGTCATGATGCGGCGAATCTTCCTTCGGCTTCATCTCGCGGATTTGCGTGTGCAAGTAGATCGACATTTTTTCACCTCCCGAACCCCGACGGACCAAATCCACTATCCTATGGAAACCTTCTCGGTCGCCGAATAGCGATACTCCGACGTCTTCGCGGCAGCCATCTAACTCAGCACCCTTGTTCTTGACGTGTGACGGTTATTATCCTCGCCTGTTTAGCCTTGTTACCGCGGCGGTGCCCTGGTCGCTGAGGTCATCTTTCGAGATTTCAAATCTCACCCTGGGTACGCTTCTGAACGTCAGCCGGATCCAGCGGACTGACGATGAAGCGCCTAGCTCTGATGTCTCGCAAGACCCAGCGAAGTCGGATAGCCTCGTCCAAGGGCAAGCTCTCCAACTCACTCATCAGCTGGGTTGATCCTACCGTAGTGCATTCCCATGTCACGCCGCACGAGATCTGCGTTGGCTGCCGAAGGGTATGCGGCAGCCGCTTCTCTTCATTGATGCGCTGGCGAAAGCGCTCGCGCTCCCGTTCCGAGGTCGCGGTATCGATGAGATACTGGTCGTCACCGAATGCCGAGGGGCGGAACGTCAGAGGCCCGCGTTGCGCCTTTCGATGAACTGACGCTCCAAGTCGGAAAGCTGCGTTTTCAGAAGCCACCGATAATGCCGGATGTTGGTGCGGTGGGCTCGGAGTTGCTCGAGCCGCTGGTCGATCGATCTGGAGTATAGCTTCTCCATCGGGCCGTACCTTGACGACTACCGGGCTTCAGCCAGGTTATAGAGGAACATCTCGGTCCCCCCAATTATTATCTAAGCATCATCGGCAACTATCAATTGGGCGCCGGTGGCTGAGAGTGTCGTGCTCCCGATCATCCGCTGGCGAAGCAGGCATTTCACCGCCGCCGCTACGCTCATTTCCTCCAATGCGGGGAGAACGCCGATGGCTTCAAACACCGCGACTAGCCTAATCACAAAGTTAACTTGCCTCCAACCGGTTGGACCGCGATGACATTGAGGCACTTCAGCAGCTTCCGATCCAGGAGCGCCAAGTCCCGGCTCAGCACATTATTGTCGCCGATGGCAGCCGACCAAAGGAATGTTGCCTTCTCGCCGAAGGATTTGCGTACCGTGCAAAAATCACGCAGGACGGCAAGCGGCAAGTCCTCTCGTTGCACATTCCCGGCGAAATACCGGATCTGCAGAGCCTCTACCTCAACGTCATGGATCACGATTTCACGACGCCGACACTCTGCACGCATGGCTTCATCCCTCATGAAGCGATCAAGGCCTTATGCAAGCAGCGCCCGAATGTGACAGGTGCGCTTTGGCGCGAAACGCTCATTGACGCGGCGATATTTAGGGAATGGTTCGTCAATGTCGGCCGCAGGTCCGCGGACGAGCGTATGGCCCACCTTTTCGCCGAAATTCATCGTCGATTGAGGGCTGTGGGTCGAACGAGCGACGGTGGTTTCAACTTCTGAGACGATGCGCTTGGCGGTGACGTCGATCTGAAAGAGTGCGTTTTCTCGCTTGACCACGATCGACCAACGATTGGATTTGTAAGATTGGACTCGATATCGCGAACCGTCGTCACGGCCTTCTGCCAGGCCACCTCGTCGTTCAGCAGTTCCTCGCCATCGAGATCATCAAACGGATGGTCATCCGTTCCGCGAGATGCAGCAAATTGCCTAGATCACGGATGCAAAAGAGAAAGCAGACGTTGTCGACATTGCTCGCGGTCAAGTTGATCTTTTCGCATCATCTCGAACTGAGCTTGAGCCTTGATGGTGCTTTCGTTTGACCGCTTTAACTCGATCAGCAGCGCCTCCTGCTCCGCGAGTCGTTTTTCTCCCTCCACAACATCAAGTTCAATCTGCCGCAACTCGTCCATGATCGAGTCTTTGTGCATCTTAGTCCATCGCACCCGTGCAGTTACAGCCGTGTGAGCTTAACCATTTCCAAGAGCTAGCCGTTCCTTGAATTCGACCTCGCGCTGCAGGATTTTTCGGGAGGTCATGGCGGGAATAAGTTGCAATAGGAACGGCAGGATGAAACGGCGGTTTTACTCTGCCGGCGTCGACCGCTACCGTCGCCGGCGACGACCAAGGCGGAGACTTGGCTTCAGCGCCCTCGGCTGAAGCCTTTTTGGAATAGATGGAAATTCCCGAGACGGAGGGCTTGCTTAATTGTCGATAAGGGTGGCTCGGCGACAGGCCGCTTCCGTTGTTCGACAAGGCTCAGTTCGAGTTTCGCTGATCCAAGGGCCACGCTCGCTCTCGAATATTGCCTGCGCTCGTTCAAAATGATCCCAGCGCGTGTCATTGCAGCAGTTGCAGCGCGGTAGGATCATAGGTCCTCCCGCACGCCGCGAAAGAACGGATGCCGCACCTTGCCCTCGGCGGATTTGGCGCGGTACTCGATCTCGGCCAGCACCTTCGGCTCGACCCAGATCGCCTTGTGTGCAATGCGCTTGGTATAGGGCTGGGTCTTGCGGATCAGCGGTGCCAGGCGTTTGCGGAGATCGGCAGCCGAGGCCTTGTCGAAGCCGTGGTCGACCTTGCCAGCGTAGATCAGCTCGTCGCCCTTGCGTCGGCCGACATAGATGCCGTCCCATTCATCGCCGTCGAGCGCAAAGCCCGCGATGGTCAGCGTCTCGCGCAGGGCGCAGGTCTTCTTGACCCAGTCCCTGCTGCGGGCGCCGGTCGGATAGACACTGTCGGCCACCTTCGACACCACGCCCTCGTAGCCGAGCTTGCAGGCGTGGGTGAACATCTTCGGGCCGTCGACCTCGAAGCTCTCGCTGAACTGGATGGCGGTGCCGGCAATCAGCTTCTTTAGTACGGCCTTGCGCTCGACCAGCGGCAGCTTCCGGAGATCGCGGCCGTTGAGGTACAAAAGGTCGAAAGCCACCATCACGATCCTGGTCGACTTGCCACGCAGCTCGTTCTGCAACACGGAAAAGTCAGTCGTGCCGTCTGCTGAGGGAACGACGATCTCGCCGTCGATGATGGCTGATGATGCGGAAATGTGCCAGGCGTCTTGGGCAACCTTCTTGAAGCGCCTGGTCCAGTCGTTGCCGCGCCGGGTATAGATCTTCACCTCTTCATTGGCGACGTGAGTCTGGATTCGGTACCCGTCGAACTTGATCTCATGAATCCAGCGTGTGCCGCTCGGCACCTTGTCGATCGGCGATGCCAAGGCCGGAGCGATGAAGCCGGGAAAGAGCGCCTTGGTCCCGATCGGCTCGGGCTTCCTCCGCTGAAACGCCACAACACAACTCCACAAACAATAAGCTGATTCAAACTGGCGCAATCGCAATCGTTCCGACGCGGGTCGGCAAATGGAACGGTCAATCATAAACCGAGTTGGCCCTCATCGACAGGGAGGCCGGAATGGCAAAGAAAGCGAAGAAGCAGACCGCACGCGGTCGCAAGCAGGACCGTGCGCGCGTCGCCGGCGGGCAGGATTACGAAGTGCGCTATGAGGCGAAGAAGTCCGGCAAGTCGGCAGCGTCGGTGAAGAAGGCCGTCAAGAAGGTCGGCACCAGCCGCAAGCGAGTTGAGCGCCGGCTCGGGTCGGCGATGAAAAGGTCGTTAGGAACGGCATCTTCGAAGCGACGTTAGCAATGTGCCGCTCGCGGCAGAGCGGCATGGACGAGTGGAGCGTGCCTCGGTTCTTGCCCCCGAAGACCCGGGGCACATTCTCGATCAGTTTGGAGCGGCCTCAGCTGGCACCTCGCTGGGACACCGAATCGGCCTCGGCATGTCCTCTCGCTGGGGCCGTTTCGCTTCGGGGAACAAGCAGCAGTCCACGACGTTGAGTCGCCACGTGGGACTACTTGCCGGCCTCAGCACTCTCCCCGGGAGCTGGGGCCATTCTTTTTGGTCAGAGGCCGGTGTTCGCGAGTCGTAAACAGCTTCGCAAAAATCTCAGCCTGCTCTTTTGTCAGCTTCTCGGCAAACGCGCCGTTCTTTTCTATCTGGGCTGGTCCTTTGAGTTCGCTATCGTAGACCATCCAGCCGTTGCCACCCTGCCGAACGAGGAAACGTCCCCGCATCGGGCGTCCAATAAATTCCATCTTGCATCCACCATCTGCGAAATACGAGCTCGTCGATTAGCGCGAAGGATGGAGCGCCCGGCATTGAACTATGTGAATCGTGACGATCAACTTTGGACAAGCACCACTCGGCTTCCGCGGCGAACTGAAAACGGCCCCAACCGGGGGCCGCCAACCCGAACGATACGGGTTTTCCTCTGGCAGTCGGGGGGCAACCTTGGCTGACCAGAAGCGCCAATTAGACGCTGATCTCTCTCGATGGTTCCTTGCTGACGCGCATATTCGGGAAAAGGTGGCAATTGGACAGTTGCAAGGCTTAATGCCTTGTCGCGCGGGGAATGAAGTCGAGCCAGCCCCCGCCTTAAGAGCGAGCCAGATTGGCAGGTCGCCTGCCTTCGGGATGCTTGTCGATTGTCCGCTTCGCTGCAGCGATCGCTTCCTGAGTACGTTGATAGGTCATTGTTCTGATGGTTTGGCCGCCGGCGATCGGCGTGACTTCGACTAAGAACCCGCCGCCGGGTTGCTCGATAATCACCAATCGGTACGCTAGATATTCAAGTTCGTCCGTCACGTTAGTGATCTCGTTCTGGATTTCGGAACAAGCGGGCACGGCCTGGAATGTTCCAATGGTGAGGTGGGACTTCCGGGCGCAGCGGTGGGCACCGGTTCGGCGATCCAGTTTGGCCCCTGCATGATTCGGCTGCTGGGGCTTTTTTTATGGGTAGGAACGGAGCGCTTGCGGATGCATTGGTCGCCCTGTTCGGTGCCGCACCGCTACCGGCACTGAGACGCCCAGCTAAACACTGGCCTCAGCTTCACAGCTGGGGCCGCTTCTTTTGAGAAGCCATTGCTGAGGCCGCCACATCCTAGAAGGCGATGAAGAAAAGGCCCATAAGCAGCAGAGCGAGCAAAACAGACACCCCGGCTGCCATCTTTAGCGCCGCACTTGGCTCCGACGATTGGTTCATGTTTTCTCATCTTCTTTCGGGAATGGCTCTTGCGTTTTACGCCCGAGGAAGGTGTCAGGCATCGGCTGATTGAGCAGCTCAACCGCCCTTGCGACGAGTTCGCGAACGAATGTGGTTTGCTTGATGATCCGGGTGGCTTCATCGCATAAGCGATGAACAGTCTGGAACGGCATCGCCGCGCTCCCTTGCTTGTGCAGGCGGGAGCGCACTCAGTCTCTCAGCCGCCGACGCCTACGGCAGAGCCTTGGCCGGTGATGGCGATATAACGCATCAAAGTAACATAGGTTGCTAGGAACCGGAGCCAGGAGCAGCGAGTACTCAAAGAAATCGGCCCCGGCGTCGTGGATAAGCGCTGAGGCCGTTAGTGTCCCACTCCATATCTTGGTCAGCTAACGTCGCTGATTGCCGCTCGTTCCCGAAATGAAAACGGCCCAGCAGGTGGAATCTACGCTGGGGCCGCGTCAACGTCATTCCGTGAGGGACTGGCAGGTTATTCGATGAGGAGCCAGCCGACGCTGACTATTAGACCGAAAAAAGACATTCCCGCGAAACTAAGAAGCGCGTACGCGATGTGGTCCATTTGGCTGAACTTACACATGCTCGAAGAAATGCCCCGGAAAGCCTCACCTGCATTTGCATAGGCAAGGCAGTGAGCGGTCCTAATTCGCTGCTGCGCGGATGAAGAAAACGGCCCGGCGCCGTGCCGGGGCTAACAGGACCAAATGCGCCGAAGCCGTTCTCCGCGCCCACCCAAGGGCGCTATGCACGGTAACGGGAAAAAATGGCAATGGAGAACTGCGATAGCGGACTACTCCAAAGGTGCCCCAAATCATTGCTGCGAGTGTCCTAGCGAGGACGGCACCGCAAAAAGAGGCCCCAGCACCCTGGGGGCCATAGAGGCTGGTGCTGGGGCCGTTGTGCGACGCTGCGAGATTCGCGTCGTCCGCACCCATCATGGTGCTGGCCGGCCATCACGGCAAGCCAAGTAAAGCGTCAACAGAGTTGCCGTACACGCCTGAGCGGCCAACCAATCCTCCCTATCCGGTCCGCGCGCGACGACAGGCGGCCTCGTCACACAAGAATGCTCGTCATCAGCGCTGCAAGCATTGTGGCGCTAAAGATCGCGATGCCGAGACAGACGCGCGCGGCCGTCGAGTAGGAGTCGATTCGCGGTTGGTTCATCATGGTGCGCGCCCCCTAGATCGGCGCCCGCGAACCTAGGGACATCAGCCACTCCGTCAGATGGGCAGCTGCTTCGTCTTCCCGGGCCCTCCTAAGCAGGGCCTCTTTCATGGCTGATTGAGGCAGCGCCTTGGCCTTCGAGCGCAGGCGCATGGCCTCGTCGGCTAACCGTTCTTCCAGTGACTGGGTTTGCTTGAAACGACGCCGCTTGATGGTCATGGCGTTGCTCCCTGCTGGTGTTGGGCGGGAGCGTTAACCGGGGCGTTCTCATCACCGATAGATACCACTTGCCGTGCAGTGACGTTCCGTTAACGAATGGAAAGGTGCGTCGTTCCGACGCCCTGCCGGAACTCCGCTCACGCACGGAGAAGACCGGACCAGCACCGGTCGATCTTGAGGGGAATTAGGACACCTGATGCCGGCGGACTTCTCCGAGCATCATGTTGAGCGTCAGGACGTGCTCGGCGGCAAGTTGTCGCTGAATTATGCTAGCCGCCCATCCTTCCGGGATTTCGTCCAGCACTCGATCAACCGCTTCGTCGCGCGAGGTCGCAGCGAGCCAGATTTGGACATCGCCCTCATCGGTCGTCACTCGGACTAGATGAACCTCGGTCGCCTGTTGCATGAGCAATAAACGGCATCGAGAGAATCGTTTCAAGAATCTTCGCTTAAGTTAAGCCTGGAACCGAAATTAGGGCGCTATCGCTGACATGCCTACTTTAATGCGGACACTAAGGCCGTGGTGCAAGCTCCCCTTTATGTTCAGGCTCAGTCACCACGACGGTGTCGAGTACAGCTTCATGGCGTTGGCGGCGATATCGTTCGTAGCGCTCATCGTAGGCGTGGGCGCTCTGTTGATCTGAGCCTGTCATCTCATGGATTGATCCAACCGCCTTGGCCTCAGCGTGTACCCCCTCGCTGGGGCCATTCTTTATGTCGGCGCGGCTAGGCGAACAGGTCTTTTCCCGGCTGCAGCATCCTCACGAACGTCCCGCTTTCGTGGTACTCGAGCCACCCCTGATCCTTGGCGTACTGCAAGCCGGCCCAATATTCAGCGGGCGTGGCCTTGTCCTGGTAGATCGTCGGATAGTTGATCTTCTCGATGTAGACCCTCCCGTCCTGGATCGGCTCGAATGCGCGAGCGTGCTCCATGATCCGGCGGGCGGCTTTCTCAGGGTCGGAGTAGGGGCGATCAGCCACGTATTTCATTTCTCATCTTGGGTTGCTTGGGCAGCAAGGAGGCGATTCTCCATTCATTATAGTCGTAGAGCCCAGCCCAGTGATGAACAAGCTTTCCGCATTGCCAGCATGCGAACGTCCCGGACGTATTGGTCTCAGTTGCGCTGCGTTCCTGGGTCGCCGAATAGACGATGCCGCAGCCAATACAGGTAAAATGAACGGTGACGGGAGGCGTCATAATGCCTCCTAACAATCAAGTTCAGTTAGCGTTCCTCAGATCGGCCGAACCGCCCTTTAGCCGCGCCTCTTGGGATCATACTGGCGCGGCTTCTCCGTGGCCGCCCAGCGGCCGTGGTCCTTCATCTTTCATCGTCGAATTCCATCGCGCCTTTGCGCAGCGTAGATGTGAGGGGTGTGAATCTGGTTTTCGGCCGGACGGTGGCTATCAAACGTCGCGCCGCATGGACAGCGCATCAGCGACGATGGCTGTTGAGAAGGCAGCTTTTCGCCGCGGTCCCACATGGCCTGTTTGCGCGCGATCCAGTCGCGATGATCGCGCCAAGCCTGGAAGTTCGCCTCGGTCAGCGTCGGCAGCAACTTGCCCATGCCGCCTCGAACCCCGCGCGCGCCTCGTCGAACGTGCGACTGGGCCGCAGGTCGACCCGCAGCCGGGATAGAAGCCGTATTTCCATTCCCATTGGTCGGCGTAGTTCGGCACGCCGGCCCGCTGCCCGATCGACCCGACGCGGACGTCGCCATGGAAGATGTCCCATTTCTCTCGGGCAGCTTCCTTGTCGCGCCGGCGCGTGAGCTCGGTCACGTCGCATCTCCGATCGGGCAGCGCTGCCACAGCTGCAGCAACTCCGCGGCCGCGCGCTTGCCCGCCGTGCTGCACTTCACGCAGCGCAGGCGACCGGCGAGATGGTGCACCCTGGTGGTCGGAACGTGGCGCAGTGCGGCCAGGTCGACCGCGCGCGGTGTCTTGCATCGCAAGCATTTATCTCGAGCCACGGATAGCCGGCATTGATAGCCTGGTCGATCGAGGGTGACGGGTCGACCGGCCACGCCACTGGTATGGCCGCCTGATGGTCGGTCTGCCATTGCTTGCCTTCATACTTTATGCTGAAACGCGCTGGACGAAACTAGCCCAGCGCGGCATTCTTGCTTCAATCAGCCGACGCGGTTTTGCTGCTCGTGAAGCCTAGCAGGCAATTGATGCTGGCGAGGTTCGATTTGACCAATCATTTTGACGAAATGGCTACTGTGGTGGATTGGCTCGACTGCTGCCGGAGCCACGACCTCGAGGCGCTGCTCGACCTTTATGCCGATCAAGCTCGGCTCGAGTGTGCCTGCGAGGGCAGTCGGATCAGCGGCCGTTCCGCGCTGGCGGATTATTGGCGGCCGAAGCTGTCTACGGTGGCCGCGGATGCCTTCGGGCTCGAGGAGATCACGCCGCAGGACGACGGGGTGGTGCTGGATTATCTGAGCTATGAAGGCAAGCGGGTTCGGATCATGTTTGTATTCGATGCCCTTGGCAAGATTTCGCATATGCGGTGCGCCCCGTCCTCGCGGTGATGACGCGTCCTCATCGCGCAACATGGTTCTGGAGTGGAATTCGGCAACGCACGATGGTCTGGCCTTGCTCGCGGACGAGCTGCAGCGTTCCGTCGAGCGCGCGCACCCGTTCGTGCATGCCGGTCAGGCCTCTCCCAAAGGTCAGGTCCGGCGGCAGGCCAATGCCGTCGTCCGAAATCTCGAGCTGGATTTGATCGCCGTTGACGGTCGCCGCGACGCCCATCGTGGTCGCGTGAGCGTGCCGGAGCGCATTAGTCACTCCCTCCTGGATAACGCGGTACGCGGTTTGCGAGAGCAGGGCATCGAGCTCATCCAGACGATCGTAGAGCCGGGATGTCACGCGGAGGCCGGGCGCTTGGGATCGGGCGTTTCGCAACAACGTCTGTACGCTTGCGGCTAGTCCAAGATCCGCAACATAAAGCGGGCTCAGTCCCTCCAGGACGCGCCTGTTAGCCTGTTGCAAGGCTTCGGCTGCGCTGAGGATGCCGTGCGCCGGCGAACCCGGCTCGGGCGGGCCCTCCGCCTCGGGATCCGACAGCGCGGTAGCGTTGGCGCGGATCGCGAATAGAAGCGGGCCCATCTCGTCATGTAGCTCCCGGGCGAGCTCGCGGCGCTCCTCGTCCTGCACGGCGACGATCTTGCGCAGCAGGTTCCGATTGTCTTGGCTAAGCTGCCTCAGCGTTACTGCAAGCTGATTGGCTTCCGCACAGCTCTTGCGGATCTCCGGAGGGCCGGCCAGCGGAATGGCGGCATCGTAATCGCCGTTTCGCATCCGGGTCAGTCCGGCACCGAGCTGAGCCAGCGGCCGAAGCGCCGCGCCGGTCGTGAAATAGGCGCTCAGCGCGGCGAGCAGCATCAGCGCCGAGCTCGACGAGACGATCGCAACGAAGCCCGCCCATTTTTCCTCGATGTCCGGCGACAGATCGGGACTAAAGACGATGTCCCCGACATGCGTCGCCCCGATCCTGATCGGATGCGTGGAGCCGAGCTCCGGAACCTCGAGCAGGGCAGTGAACCACGCGGGAATGTTGCCGTGGTGGCGGTCCGCCGCGTTGCGCTGCGGCCGCGTTCCAGGCGGCACGAATGCGATGGTCTCGGACCTCCCGAGCTTGTCCGCGAATGCGTCGAGGGTTTGCGGCGGGTTGCCGGCGACTGCGAGCGCGGCATTCAGCGCATTGGCCACCCGCTCGGCGGAGCGCGCGGCCTGGGCGTTCTCATTCTCGAACTGCTCGGGGGAGACGATCTGCAGGGCGAGGCCGCCGAGCAGCAAGGCGCCGATCACCATCGCGGCCATCGGCAGCAACAGCCGGGCGCGAAGGGAGAGGTGGTTCCAGAATCTGTTCCAGAGTCTTGCCACGTCGGGCTCCGTTCAGGCGATTCTTCTCTTTCAATTTCCGCGCGAAGTTCTATCAAAGGCAGGGGAGAGAATGATGCACGATACGTCCAAATCGTCCATGAGGGTATTGATCGTCGACGATCACCCGGTGGTGGTGTCGGGCTGCCGGTCCCTGTTTGCTTCCGACAAGACGGTGAAGATCGAGGAGGCCGCCGATGCCAAGACCGGCCTGCGCGCCTTTACCCAGAAGCGGCCGGACGTGACCGTGATCGACATCAAGCTTCCCGATGTCTCCGGATTCGAGCTGCTGCGCAGGATCCGCAAGGACGACCCGGACGCCCGGATCATCATGTTCAGCATGAACGACGATCCCGCCTTCGTGGTGCGGGCGGTGGAGTTGGGGGCGCAAGGCTATCTCTCCAAGGGCGACGATCCGCGCCTGTTCGTCAAGGCAGTGCGCAAGGTCGCGGCAGGCGAGCGGTTCATTTCGCCGCATCTCGCGGAGGCGATCGCGTTCGCCGGCGCTGCGATCAAGGCCAACCCCGCCTCGCAGATGTCGGCGCGGGAGCTGGAGATCCTGCGGCTGCTCGGCCGCGGCGACAAGATCGTCGAAGTCGCATCAGCGCTCGGCATCTCCTACAAGACTGTCGCCAATACCACGTCGCTGCTCAAGCAGAAGCTCGGCGCGAGGAACCACTCCGACCTGGTGCGGATCGCCGTCGAAATGGAACTCGGTTGAGTTTTGCGTGAATTGAACCGGCCGCGTGTGGTGACGCGGCCAGTCCTTCATTGCCGTACACCAGGCCGCATACATCGGGGCAAATGGAAGCGACGAATGCACCGGTGCTGCATCTTCAAGCAAAAGATTCACTCACCAGCTCGGGAACGACCAGCCCTGCCATTCCGGCTCGCGATAGCTTGCGATGCGCTGACCGCGCTGTGCAAGTCGCTGGCGTCTCTCGTGCTGCGCCTGTCGGGTGAGCTTTGCGTGCCGCGCGCTGCGCACGGGGCGCGCCGGCGACGTTGCCAGCGAGGCATCAACCTGCGCAACCGTCGCGGGCGGCGTGGTGGGGACCGGCGCTGCGACAGCCGCCGAGGCCGTAGGGGCCGGCGCTGCGGCAGGGAGCGGGGCGTTCGTGTCCATGCGTATCGCCTCCGGCCATTTGTGCTGCGAGCGAATGCGGATGATCGTGCGATCGATGTCGTTGCGAGCGACGGTGGCTGGCGACGGGACTGAAAAATACCAGTCGGTGAGAAACAGCAGGCCGAGCAGCGTCGCGCCTGTAAACAGAAAGTACCGGACCAGAGGCATCAACAACCTTCACCGCAAATCCCGGACCGCACGTCGGCACCGGCGCCGATCAACGGGAAAAGATGGCAAACGTTCCTCGCCGATCGCGTGCGCTGAAAAATGAAGCCGCCCACAGGCGGCCTCATCATGTCGTCGGTGCGCTCACCAGGTCACCCAGTTGCCGCTGCGCCAGTAGCCGCGCCCTTCGTGCTCGCGGAAGGTGTATCGTTCGCGTGGTCCCCAGCGCCAACTGTCCTCGTGAACGACGACGCGGGATTCGCGCGGATAAGCATAGGTCTCATGGGTATGCCAGCATACTCGTCCAGAGCACGCGATCGCCGCGGATGCGCTGATCGCGGACGCGGCCAGGAAGCCTGCGCCAAGGATTGCGTCCGCGACCGTCTTGCCGAGCAGTCTCATCTCTTATCTCCTCAGGTTGGAACCATTACCCCCGCGCCAACATCCCGCTTTTGCGACCGTTCCTTTTTGTCAGGAAAAATATGCAAATGGGCGGGAACGGTTTGCCTGGGCGGCGGTTGATGACTTGCTTAACGGCACACAATCAACTTCCCCAAAGGCTCCGGCGCGGTTCCCCGGCTGCGCCGGAGCACAATTAATGTGCCGGGGCGCGGCGAGCAAGAAAGCGCGCCGACCGCGCGTTTGGCGCGCAAGGGGACGTTGATCAAGCAACTCAACCGGCTGCGCCGTCTCAAACCGCACAATGGCCGCCGGGCCTGAACCGGGCTGAGGCGTATTGCCTGGGTTAGAACGGAGCGCGCACTTGCTGCGCGGCGGGCATCGCCGGATTCTTTGCCGCTCTCGACTGCACGAACAGGCTCGATGTCACGATCAGTGCAAGCGAGAACAATGCCACCACCGACATGCATGCGACCTGATCGCCAGCGCCCATCTCAGCCACTCCGAGTTTGCCTCGGACGGTGAACGTGGCAGAAACCGGTTCGTTCCTGAGGTCGGGAAAAACCGGCAACATGCGGGGCGACCGCCGCCAACGCGGGTCGCGACCGGCTGATGCAACCCGGCATGGCCGTATGCGGTAGCTTCGATTATACCGTGATTGGATTGGCACAGCTTGGCAAGATCGGGCGGGGGTCTTCGTGTGACGAGCGAGCGTGTCGAACGACAATTGGCTGCAGTGCTGGCGGTTGACGTCGCTGGCTATAACCGCCTCATGAGCGTTGACGAACTAGGGACCCTCGAAGGCCTCAAGACGGTTCGGGGCGAGGTTGTCGACCCAGCCATCGCACGCCATAACGGACGGATCGTCAAAACCACGGGCGACGGAATGCTCGTGTAGTTTGCGGTAGATGACGTCACCTGCGCAACGGCCATTCAAGCTGAGATGGCGGTGAACAAGGGTAGGCCATCGTGGAATTACCTTCCGGATAGGCATCAATATCGGCGATGTCATCATCGATGGGGGACATATTCGGCGATGGCGTCAACATCGCATCGTCACCTGCACTAGCGATTGCGAAACCCTCAACCGAAACGTATCGTTACCGCTTCCTGACAAACCGTCGATCGCAATGCCTCCGTTCCAGAACTTGAGCAGCGATCCCGAACAGGAATACTTTGCGGATGGGATGGTCGTGCGAAATCAGCTCTTCCAAATTTTTTCAAATCGGTGAATGTTCTTGTACAGCGCCTGCAACCTGCTCAGTCAGCACGGGCGATCCGACGACCGTGTTACGTGTGATCCTCCAGATGCACCGAGCGTGGCGACCTACAAAGAGCCCACCGGTCCGGCCGAGCCTGCGTTCGCTGGCAATTGAATGACGCGCAGGTGGCGGCCGTCTCGACACTATATGCGCAACCACTGGGCCAGCCCTTGGCGGTCGCGCACTGCAGCCGGCCCGATACTCGGCCGGCGTGGCTTTATCCTGGTAGAGCACGGGATAGTTGATCTTCTAGATGTAGATCCAGCCATCCTGGATCGGCTTAAAGGCGCGGGCGTGCTGCATGATTGGCCGCGCGGCTGTCTCGGGGCGCAGCAGCGGGCGGTCGCCGAAGTACCTCATCGCTTGTCATCTACATGAATTTGGCGAGAGCTCGGCAACCTTTGGAGGCCAAGGAGGCAGTTGCCGGGGCCCTCTATGTGGCTAATTCAAATACCAGCCGACTCGCGAATGAGAAGCCGCCATCTATATGGAAGCACCGCAATCGCAGCAATCGGGCGAAGCCCCAACGCGACGATGCCTTTGGGGATGAATATTTCTCGGCGATAGCACATCACAACAGTGCGCGATCATTACAGATTACATCACCAAAGCCGCCGTACTTCTCCCGGCGCCATGCTGAACATCAAGATGTGCTCAGCGGCGAGCTGCCGCTGAATCAGGCTCACTGCCCATCCTTCTGAATTGCAGCCAGCACGAGGTCGACTGCTTGATCGCGTGGGCACGCGGCAGGCCAAATCTGAACGTCGCCGTCATCGGGGATCACACGAACTAGACGGATTTCAGTAGCCGGCCGAATAATCATAAGAATCGCTTCTGAGCGAATTGTTTCTTACCAGAAATCCAAGGCCTGTTTGGTGAGTTTAGGAACAGGTCCGCGTGAGCACTGGGAGATCACGAAAAATCTTGTCATCATCATTTTGAGACGATTGCGATGCGAGGGAGGAGCCGCCTTGGGCCGATGGATAACCACAATCAGTGTTTTCCAGTGATGGGATGCAGCTGCTTGTTCGCGCAGTCCAACCCGAGCCCACCTGTTGTCCCGACGTAGCGAGAGCCTTGGTGGCTCTCGCCCGCAGTCTGGTCTAGTCGGCCGATAGAGGGGCGCCGGTCAAGGACCAGCTTTCTCCGTCGAATGTCGCAATCCGCAGAGTTCTGAAGGGCGTGTAGTCTCCGGGCCCGGTGCTGATCGCGACGCCTGGGAGCATCATCGGCAATCGTTCGCCATTCAGCGAGGTGGCCTGCTTCATGAGGTTCTCCCGGGTCAGGTCGTCGCCGCACTTGCGCAGAGCCAGCTCCACGGCGTGCACGTTCATGTAGGCCACGAGCACAGAATAGTCGTCCGGATTGGCTGAAGGTGCGTACGCCTTCAGGAACTCCTTGTAGGCCTTGACCTCCTCATCATTGGCCCAGGCTGGGTCGCCCGGTTGCTTGAGGAATTGCGTTGTGACCAGTCCCTTCGATGCTTCGAGGCCCGCGGGCTTCAGGATAGTTTCGACCGATGCGGTCGAGCCGCCGATCACGTGCAGCGGCTTCCAGCCGAGCTCGTAAACCTTGCGGATCGATTGCGCGGCGGCCTTCGACGACGACTGCTCGATCAGGGTGTCGACGCCGGCGGCCTTCAGCTGGACGATCTGCGAGTCGATCGTCGGATCGGCGAGTTCGTAGGAGGCCTGGGCGACGATCAGCTCGGCCTTCGGACCGAGGCCGGCGCGGAGGCCCTTCAGGTAGTCCTTGCCATAGTCGTCATTCTGATAGAGGACGCCGATCCTGGCGTCCGGCTTTGCCGTCAGGATGTATTTGGCGACGACGCGGCCTTCGGTTTCGAAGTCGGGATAGAGCGGGATAGTCCAGGGAAATGCCTTGGGATCGTTGAAGCGGCGTCCGCCGGCCGTGATGAACAGCTGCGGCACCTGCTTGGCGTTCAGGTACTTCTGGATCGCGACGTTGGGTGCGGTGCCGATCGTGCCGACCTCGGCCAATATGCCGACGTCCTCGATCAGCTTGCGCGATTGTTCGACCGCTTTTGGCGCGCTGTAGGCATTGTCGAGCTGCGTGAAGTTGATCTTGCGGCCGTTGATGCCGCCTTTGGCGTTCAGCATCTCGAAGTAGCCGACCACCGCCCGCCCGGCGCCCGCGCCGAACGCGGATGCGGGGCCACTCAGCGGCGTCGATTGGCCGAGCTTGATCTCGGTATCGCTGGCACCGGGACCGTAGGCTTTCTGAGCATAAGCAGGTACCGCCAGCAGTGCTGACAGCGCGCCGGCCATCAACGCCCGGTTCATGATATGGTTCAAGGTCGTCCCTCCCTGTAATTGTTTCTTCTTGAAATCGATCCGCGCTATCGCAGCAGCTCGCGGGCGATCACCACGCGCTGGATCTGGTTGGTGCCTTCAAAAATCTGGGTCAGCTTGGCATCGCGCATCATGCGTTCGACCGGATAGTCCATCGTGTAGCCATAGCCGCCGAAGATCTGGACGGCATCCGTCGTCACCTTCATGGCCATGTCGCTGCCGACGCATTTGGCCATGCTGGCGAGCACGTTGAGGCGCTTCCAGTCGCCAGCATCGCCGGCGCGGGCGCATTCGTAAACCAGTGCGCGGGCCGCCTCGATCTGCATGGCCATGTCGGCGAGCATGAACTGCACGCCCTGGAATTCGGCGATCGGCTTCTTGAATTGCTTGCGCTCCTTGGCGTAGGCGACGCAGGCATCCAGTGCGCCTTGCGCGAGGCCGACGGATTGCGCGCCGATGGTCGGCCGGTTGAGGTCGAGCGCGCGCATCGACGCGCGAAAACCCTTGCCTTCCTCACCGACGAGGTTTTCGGCCGGGACCCGGACATTGTCGAAGAAGATCGGCGTGTTGGGCGCGCCGCGAAAGCCCATCTTGCGCTCGTGGCGGCCGAACGTGATGCCCGGCATTATCTTCGGCTCGACGATGAAGGCGCTGATGCCGTCCGCACCGGCGCCGTCACTGGTTCGCGCCATGACCACGATGTAGTCGGCGGCGACACCATAGCTGCACCACTGCTTGCGGCCGTTCAGGACATAACTATCGCCGTCCTTGCGAGCGCGGGTGTTGAGCGCGGCGACGTCGGAGCCGGCCTGCGGCTCCGAGATCGCGATTGCCGTGACGACGCCGCCCTCGGCGATGATCGGCAGATACTTGTTGCGCTGCTCCTCAGAGCCGAAATGCAGCAGCGGCATGATGAACATGGTGTTGAGCGCGGCGATCGACGCACAGGCAGGGGAGACTTTCGAGATCTCCTCGCGCGCGATGCAGGCCATGGTCAGGTTGCCATTCGGGCCGCCATAGCGCTCCGGCACCCAGAGCTGCATCAGTCCCATCTCGCCGAACAGCTTGACCAGTTCGAGCGGGAAGCGGTCGGTTTCGTCGATCTCGGCGGCGATCGGCGCCACGTGCCTGGCGACCATTCTGCGCACGTTGTCGCGGAACGCGACCTGCTCCTCGGAAAAACTCATGCGAACTCCCGTTTCGTTTTCTTTGCCGGAAGCCAAAAAAAGGGCTTCCATTGAATGGGTGATCCATTTAATAATTCACCGCATGAGCACCAAGTCAAGCCCTCGCGCGCCGCAGCGCTCCCGTGCCGCCTCGCCGAGCCGCCGGGAGCGGGCCACCGATCATCGTGCGGCCGGCTCCCCGGCCGCGCCGACATTCAAGCCAATTCACACCAGGCGGACGTTCGAGGAGATCTGCGAGCGGATTCGCGAGCAACTGGCGCTCGGCGTGCTGAAGCCCGGCGACAAGCTGCCGGCCGAGCGCGAACTGGCTCAGCAGCTCGGCGTCAGTCGGAATGTGCTGCGGGAAGCATTGCGCAGCCTCGAAATGGCCGGCGTGCTGCGGCTGCAGAAGGGCGTCAAGGGCGGGGCTTTCATCCAGCAAGGCGACACCCGCCGCATGAATGAGGTCATGCGCGACATGCTGAGCCTCGGGACGATTTCGGTGCGGGAATTGTCGGAGGCGCGGGTCCACGTCCTCGACCTCGTGGTGCAGCTGGCTTGTGCCAATGCCCGCCGGGCCGATCTCGATGCATTGGAAGCCAATATCGAGCGGACGGAGCTTGCGACGAAGGAGGGGCGGCTGCTCGACCGGGTCGAATGTTCGCGCGAGTTCTACAAGTTGCTGGCGGCCTCGACCGGCAACAAGGTGATTGCGATGATCGTGGACTCGGTCACCGAGATCCACATGCGCTTCGTCTACGCCAAGGTCGCTTCCAGCGGGGTCGCGATGGCACGGCTGGCCGAGAAGCGGCGGCAGTTCCTGGCGGCGCTCAGTGAGCGAAACGTGGCGCTGGCGAGCCGGCTGATGCGGTCGCACCTGGAATCCGTGCAGCGCATGCTGGAACAGGACCCGGGGGCCATGTCGCTTCACGTCGCATTGGCTGACGTGCAGCCGGGCATGCGCCGGTAGCGCGAAGCTACGCGAACAAATCAGCACTCAATCAGCAATAACAATGGAGGCAAACGTGTCCAATTACGCCAAGTATGAATGCCTGACGATCGAGGTCGCGGACAAGGTCGCGACCGTGACCTTGAACCGCCCGCAGGCGCGCAATGCCATCAATCAGAAGCTGATCCGCGAGTTGCGCACGATCTGGGACGACCTCGCCGACGATCACGCCGTTAATGCCGTGGTGCTGACCGGGGCGGGCGACTTCTTCAGCGTCGGTGGCGACGTCAAGGCGATGTCCGAGCGGCCCGGCGGCGACGTGCTCGAAGAGGGCGAGGTACACGATCCCATGATCAGCCGCCGCGGAGTCACCCGCCAGCTCGAGCTCGACAAGCCGATCATCGCGGCGATCAATGGCGATGCCATCGGCCTTGCGGCGACCCATGCGCTGCTTTGCGACATCACGGTGATGGCGGAAGACGCGCGGATCGGCGACACCCACGTCTCGCGTGTCGGCCTCGTCGCCGGCGACGGCGGCACAGTGATCTGGCCGCTGCTGGTCGGCATCAACAAGGCCAAGGAATTCCTGATCCGCGGCACGCTCCTGAAAGGAAATGAGGCGGAGCGGATCGGGCTGGTCAATCATGTCGCGCCGCGCGCGGAGGTGTTGGCCAAGGCCCGCGCGATCGCGGTCGAGCTCGCGAACGGTCCGACCTGGGCCATTCGCTGGACCAAGCTGTCGATCAACCAGATCGTCAAGGAGCGCGTCAACATGCTGCTGGAGGCGTCGATGGCGCTGGAGCAGGTGACGTTCGAGACTGCCGACCACAAGGAAGCGACTATGTCGTTCAAGGAGAAGCGGAAGCCCAGATTCGGCCGGGCATAGCGCGGGCCTCACCATGGCGGCGATCGAAGCGTCGAATGACGATGTCGCAGGAATGCTGCGCGATTCCTTGCGCGGTTTCCTGGACGAGCATTGGCTTCCACTCGGTTTAACCGCATCGTCCTCGCCGGACGAGGTGTCGGCGATCTGGCGCAAGCTCGTTGGGCAGGGCGTCGCCGCGCTCGGTGCGAAGAGCTGTGAAGGCGGGCTCGCAGAAATCCTCGTCGTCATGGCGGAACTCGGCCGGGCCGGCTGCGCGGCGCCGATGTGGTCTGCGGCGCTCGCCAATCTTGCGATCTCCGGATCGCAGGTCGACGTCGCGGTGGATCTGCTGGAGCGGCTGCAGTCCGGGAAGGCGACCGTCGCCTTCTCATTCGGTGCGCTGGATCCGGACGCCGGCACAGGAGCGGTTGAGGTCACGGACCTCAAGGCAAAGGGCGTGCTTCGTTTTGTCGAGGCTGCCGGAGGCGCGACGCATCTTCTGGTCGTTCTAGACCAGGCCCAGCTTGGGCTGATCAATCTTGACGATCCCGGTGTCGAGTGCGTCGCAACCCGCGCGATGGGAGCGCGGGGGCTCTATGAGGTCCGGCTGAACGAAGCGCCGCTCACGCGCATTCCCATAGATGCAGTCGATCTCGACCATCTCCGTATCAAGGGCAGAGCGATGTTGACCGCGCGCGCTTACGGCGCGGCGCGGCGTGCCTTTGAGCTCGCCGTGGACTACGCCAAGGAACGGCACCAGTTCGGGCAACCGATCGGCAGTTTCCAGGCCATCCAGCACAAGCTTGCAAACTGCCTGATCGCGCTCGAGGGCGTCAGGCTGGTCCTGCAGCATGTCGCCAGACTGCATGATGGCGGCGACGACGATTGGCGCTATTTCGCCGATTGCGCATCGGCGTTCTCCGGTCATGCGCTGCGGCAGGTGTCGCTGGAGGTCCAGCATACGTTCGGTGCGATCGGCTATGCCGAAGAGCACGAGGCGCCAATCCACTTCAAGCGCGTGCATCTCGATACGATCGCGCTCGGCGGCGCCTCGGATGCCAAGAGCAGGCTGGCAGCGCGGCTGCTGGATGCGGGCGGCGTCGGGCTGCCGCAATACGACCTCGGGGCCGCCGGAAATGCGCTTCGCGAGCAGGTTCGGCTCTGGCTCGTGCAAAACTGGAGCGGAGGCACGAAGGCGGCGTTCGACCAGAGGCCGTTCGCCAAGCGCGAGTTCGATGCGCCCTTCGCCCGCGATATCGGCGGGACCGGCTGGATCGGCCTCGGATGGCCTGAGCAATTCGGCGGCCAGGCGCGCTCGCCGCTGGAGCAGATCGCCTTCATGGAGACGATGGAGCGGGGCGAGGCGCCGCGGATCGGTGCGGCGATCCAGGCCAATGCACTGATGATGTTCGGCACGGCAGCGCAGCAGCAGAAATACCTTCCGGAAATCCTGCGTGGCGAAGCGATGCATGGCATGGGCTACAGCGAGCCGCAGGCAGGGTCGGACCTTGCGGCGCTGCGCACCAGTGCGGCCAGGGACGGCGATCACTGGGTGATCAACGGCCAGAAGATCTGGACCACCACCTGGTGGGGGAAATACATGTTCCTCGCCGCGCGGACCGACAAGGACGCGAAGCCGCCGCACACGGGCATCAGCATGTTTATCGTGCCGATGGATGCGCCGGGCATCACCATCCGTCCGTCTGCGACCATGTATGATGGCACGTTTGCCAACATCTTCTACGACAACGTCCGCATCCCCTCCGAGAACCTCGTTGGCGAGGTCAATGGCGGTTGGAAAGTGTTGACCGGCGCGCTCGCCTTCGAGCGCGGGCTGGTTGGTGGCGGGATCGTCCTGAAGGTCGCGCATGCCTTCGAGCAGCTGCGTTCGCATGTGATGGCGAAGCAAGGCGATCGGTCTCTCGCTGATGATCCAATCATCCGCGACAGGATGGCGACCTTGGCGTCAGAGATCGAGATCGGCCGTCTCTTGATGATGCATTGCGCCGAACTTGTCGCCGACGGCGTGACGCCGCCGGAATATGGCGCGATCAGCAAGGTGTTCTCCGGTGAGCTGATGGAGCGCTTCGGCGAGGCTGCGCTTGACATCCTTGGCATGCGTGCCGCGCTGTCCGAGCAGATGCCGGGCGCGATCGACAACGGTCGCTTCGAGCAAAACCTGCGGCATTCGCTGATGTGGGTCATAAGCATCGGGACCAACGAGATTCAGCGCAGTCTGATCGCGCAACGCGCGCTCGGGCTGCCGAGATAGGAGAGATCGGATGCAGAAGGATAGCGACAGGGCGCCGCTCGCCGGCGTGCGCGTGCTCGATTTCTCGATCATGGTGGCGGGGCCGTATTGCGCGCGGCTGCTCGCCGACGTCGGCGCCGAGGTCATCAAGATCGAGCCTCCGGAAGGCGACGACATGCGGCTGCGAACGCCGCTGCGCGAAGGCCACAGCACCTATTTCGGCCAGCTCAATGCCGGCAAGCGTAGCCTGGCGCTGGACCTGAAGAATGCCGACGCCATCAGGCTCGTACATCGAATGGTCGCGGAGGCGGACATTCTCGTCGAGAATTTCCGCCCTGGCGTGATGGACCGCCTTGGTCTTGGCTACGAGACGCTTTGCGAGATCAACCCGCGCCTCATCTATTGCTCGATCTCGGGTTATGGCCAGTCAGGCCCAGCGGCCGAGCGCGCGGCCTATGCGATGATCGTCCATGCCGAGAGCGGATTCGATCACTCCCTGATGCGTTATGCCGGTGACCGGGAGCGTCCCGCGCCGGGCGCGATTTTTGTCGCCGATATCCTCGGCGGCATCTTCGGCTATTCCGCGATCCAGACCGCGATGGTCCAGCGTACGCGCACCGGGAAAGGACAGCGCGTCGATATAGCCTTGATGGACTGCATGCTGAATCTGCTGGTCTATGAGCTTCAGGAAGCGCAATTCCCGATCCGTTCGCCGCGCCCGACGTATGGGCCAGTCCGCACGCGCGATGGCGATATCCTGATCGCCCCGGTCACGCCGCGTAATTTCGCGGCGCTGTGCGAGGTGACCGGGCAGGAAGAGCTGGTTAACGATCCGCGCTTTTCGACCATTCCAGCGCGCGGCGCCAATTGGACCGCCATGATGCAGGTGATCGAGAAATGGACCGAACGCCACACCGTTGCTGAATGCATCGCGGCGCTGGATCGCGCCGGTGTTCCCTGCGCCGAGTACCGGACGCCGGGCGCGGCGCTGACCGATGCCCATTTGCGCCAACGTGGGGTGTTTGGGACCGTCTCGGACGGGGCCGGTGACTTCGTCGGCGTCAATGCGCCATGGCAGATGTCCGGGGCCGATACGCCGATGGGACGTCAAGTTCCCGGGATCGGCGCGCAGCGGGACGATGTGCTGTCGCGGATCCTGGGCCTGTCGCCGGACGCAATCGCGACGCTTGCCGCTGCAGGTACGTTCGGGAAGGTGCAGGCGTAGGGCCGCTGGACGCCGGCGATTTCAGGTATCGGCCGGACTGTCCGGCGGCGGAGCCTTCGCGATCGCCAGCAGGCATTTCAGGAAATGCGCGCGGTCCTCCTTGCGAAGGGGGGCCAGCATGATGTTTTGCAGCTCGGCGGCGGCCGGAATGACGGCGAGAAGCGCATCCTCGCCTTTAGCCGTGATTTGCACCTGGAGCGAGCGGCGGTCGTCCGGATTGTCTTTCTTCGAGACCAGTCTGCGCGCAACCATGCGCTTCAGCATTTCGCTGAGCGTGTTGCGGTCGCAACTGATCCGGTCCGCTAGTACGGAGGGGGTTAGGGGACCTAACTGATACAGCGCCATCAGCACACCGAACTGCCGCGGCGTGATATCGCTCTGGCGCGTCATGCTTTGATAGAGCCCGTCGTAGCGGGCCTCCAGCAGACGCAACAGGAATCCGACACCACCCTCGAGCTGCCAGTCGCGTGCAACGTCTGCCGCCGAGGTTGTCTGCTTGCCTTTATCGGCTGCCATGCCGTTGTCGGATCCCAACTGCGTTCTGCGAATTGCGTCCTAGCCGTTAGCAGCTTGGCTGATCGTCCTCAACCCTGTGGCGAACCACGTCACCAGCCTCTTCTGAGGGAGACAGGGTCGCCCTCGGCTCTTGTCAGCCTTCCGATGATGTAGTACGTATACGTATCAAATGCGATGCGAAGACGTCGTTCAGGGAGGTTGAAACTTGGACCTGCGTGAGCTGCTGTCGATTCCCTATTTGCTTGAGGCGGAGGCGGTCGAAACCGAGCCGGGGCAGTGGCGGGTTCGCCTTGCCTATCCGGAGCTGCCGGGGTGCACGGCGGAAGCCGCCGTCGTCGAGGAGGCTCTGCGCGAGCTCGAGCGGCGGCGCATTGAATTGATCGTCGGCCTGGTGGAGGAGGGCAAGCAGCCTCCGATCCCACGCAAGCCGCTCACCGCATCCGATCCGCTTTGGACCGCTCACGATCTCGGACTGTCTGACCGTGTCGCCACGCTTCTCGGCGGCGCGGCGGGCCCGGCCACACGCAATTGAAGGAGGCAAACCCATGCTCTCGCGCGAAGACAATGAACGCCTGGTGAGGGTCGGCAAGGGCACGCTGCTCGGCGAGCTCTTTCGCCTGTACTGGATTCCCTTCCTGCCGTCGGCGGATCTTCCCAAGGACGGACAGCCGAAGCGTATCCGGCTGCTCGGCGAGGACCTGGTCGCTTTCCGCGATACCGAGGGGCGCGTCGGGTTGGTCGACCAGGCCTGTCCGCATCGCGGAGCGCCGCTGATTTTTGCGCGAAATGAGGATTGCGGGCTGCGCTGCGTCTATCACGGCTGGAAATTCGACGTCACCGGCGCCGTGACTGACATGCCGGCAGAGCCAGTGCGCAGCCGCCTCAAGGAGCGGGTGCGGATCAAGGCCTATCCCTGCAAGGAGCGCAACGGAATGATCTGGACCTATATGGGTCCCGACCAGGCCGAGCTTCCGCCGCTGCCGAACCTCGAATGGAATCTGGTGCCGGCCGAGCAGGTGCACATCTCGGTTCGCGTCCAGGAGTGCAATTGGCTGCAGGCGGTCGAGGGAGAGATCGATTCGGCGCACGCGCCGCTGCTTCATGGACGGCTGGATGCGCAGGGCACGACGAGCGCCTGGATCCAGAAGCGCGACCTGCGCCCGACCTTCGAATGCATCAAGCAGGATTTCGGCATGAGCATCGCCGCGCGGCGCAATTACGATGCCAACACGCTGTACTGGCGGGTCAACCAGTTCCTGCTGCCGTTCTATACGCTGGTGCCTCCGCTGTCGCCGTTCCCGGATTTGAGCGGGCACGCCTGGGTGCCGATCGATGACGAGAACACGCTCTGCATCATGTTCTCCTATCATCCCTCGGAGCCGCTGCTGGAGAAAACCCGGCAGGTCTTCGCCGAAGGGCACAAGGGCCGCGAGAGTGGTCATGCCAGCCGCCACGCGCTCGTCCAGCACCCGGTGACGGTCCCGTACGCAGGCTACTGGACGAAATATAATCCGAACAACGGCTTTCAGTTCGACTATGAGGCGCAGCGGACCACCTGGTTCTCGGGCCTGCCGGGGCTCTGGGTGCAGGACGGCGCCTGCCAAAGCGGCGTCTCTCCGATCTTTGATCGTACCAAGGAGACGCTCTGCTCAAGTGATACCGGCATCGCGATGACGCGACGTTTCATTCTTGAAGCGCTTGGCGCCTATCGTGATCACGCGATCAAACCCAAAGGAGTCTTGGACCCGGACGTGTTCATGGTGCGAGCGGTCTCGCTGCGGTTGCCGCCGGAGGATTCTTGGGTTGACGTCGGCGCGCCGTTCATGCGCGCGAAGCTTGGCGCCGATTTCGGGTACGAGCTGTGAGCGCATTCAAACATACGGCTGGTACGATGGAGGTCCTGGTCAAGCGTATCGGATATGAGGCTGAGCGGATCAATTCGTATGAGCTGATTGCCCCGGCGGGCGGCGAACTGACGCCGTTCACGGCCGGGAGCCACATCGACCTGCATCTGCCGAACGGCATGATCCGCAGCTATTCGCTGGTAAACGACCAATGCGAGCGGCACCGGTATGTCATCGCGGTGAACAGGGATGGCGAGAGCCGGGGTGGATCCAGTTTCGTCCACGACACCGTCAGGGTCGGGAACATCATAAGGATCTCCGAGCCGCGGAATAACTTCGCGCTCCATGAGGAGGTCGACCATTCTGTCCTGATCGCCGGGGGCATCGGCATCACGCCGCTGCTGTCGATGATCCGACGGCTGGAGGCGCTTGGACGTCACTGGGAGCTGTTCTATGCCGCGAGGACGCGCGCCGCTGCCGCATTCCTCGACGAACTCGGCACATATCGATCGAGGGTACATCTCGATTTCGACGACGAGCGATCGGGACGGGTGTTCGATCTCCCGGCGCTCGTCAGGAATGCTCCGCCTCGCGCGCATCTCTACTGTTGCGGTCCGGTGCCCATGCTCGAGGCGCTCGAGGCGGCGACGGCCGGTCGCCCGGCCGATCACGTACATGTCGAATATTTCAAGGCCCGGGAAGCGCCAGCCACCGAAGGTGGCTTCGACGTCAAGCTGGCGCGAAGCAACCGCACCATCGCGGTCGAGGCCGGCAAGACCATCCTCGATGCGCTGCTGGAGGCTGGGATAGCCGCGAACTATGCCTGCACCGAAGGTGTCTGCGGCACCTGCGAGACGCGCGTGCTCGAGGGCATACCCGATCATCGCGACCAGTTCCTGAGCAACGATGAGCAGGCGGCGAACAAGAGCGTCATGATCTGCTGCTCGGGCGCCAAGTCCCGAACGCTAGTGCTCGATCTCTAACACAACAACATACGACGGGTGGAAACAATGAAGTATCTTTCGCAGATAGCCGGAATAGCTCTCCTGGCCTTTTGTGCCGGTTCGCCGGCGTCGGCGGTCGCCGCGCGGTCCCTGAAAATCGGCGTACTCAACGACGCGTCCGGCCCTTACTCGGACAATGCCGGCGAAGGTTCGGTGACAGCGGCCAAAATGGCGGCCGAGGACTTCATGCGGCTTCATCCGGATTTCAAGGTCGACATCGTCTCGGCGGACCACCAGAACAAGGCAGATGTCGGCGCCGCCATCGCGCGCCGCTGGATCGATCAGGAGAAGGTCGATGCGGTCGCCGACGTGCCGAACTCGGCCGTTGGGCTGGCGGTCAACGAGGTCGTGCGCGGCACCAAAGCGGCGCTGATCGCATCGAGTGCGGCGTCGTCCGACCTGACCGGGAAATACTGCTCGCCCAATACGATTCAGTGGACCTTCGATACCTGGGCGGCCTCTCACACCATCGGCGCCTATCTCGTGCATCACGGCGGCAAGAAATGGTACTTCATCGCCACCGACAACGCGCTCGGCAAATCGATGGTGCGCGACGGGACGGCGGTGATCGGTGCCGGTGGCGGGACCGTTCTCGGATCGGTCAATGTGCCGATCAACAATGCGGACTATGCCTCGTTCATCCTGCAGGCCGAAGGCTCGGGCGCTGACGTGATCGCGTTCGCGACCGCCGGTGGCGACACCGTCAGCCTGATCAAGCAATCCGCCGAATTCGGGCTGAAGCAGAGCGGGCGTACCTTCGCCGCGTTATTGACCACCACCAACGATGTCGAGTCGAGCGGGCTTGCGGTCGGGGAGGGGCTGATCATCACGCAGCCGTTCTACTGGGACCTCGACGATGCCAGCCGCGCCTGGTCGGCCAAATTCAGCGAGCGGCAGCATGGGCAGTCGCCGACCGCCTTCCACGCCGGCGTCTATTCCTCCGTGCTGGCCTATCTGAACGCGGCGCTGGCGGCGGGAACCAATGACGCGCCGGCCGTGATCCAGAAGCTGAAGGAGAAGCCGATCGATGACGCATTGTTCGGGCCGGTCGTGGTGCGCGCCGACGGCCGCGCCATTCACAACATGTACATCCTGAAGGTGAAGAGCCCCAATGCGTCGAAGAGCAAGTGGGATCTCCTCGAGAAGGTCGGCGTGCTGTCCGGGCCGGAAGCCTTCCGACCGCTCGACCAGGGTGGTTGCTCGCTCGTCGACCCGCCGAAGGGCAATTGACGATGACGGCCGCGATCCTTGGGTCAACACTTCTCAAATTTGACGGATATCCCGATGCTGGATCAGCTTGTAGCCGACTTCCCCGAGCACACGCCTCGTCCCGCTGGAGCGCCGGCGGCGCTCGAGGGGATCCGGGTGATCGATTTCTCGCATTTCATCGCGGGGCCGTTTGCGACCATGATCCTTGCCGACATGGGGGCCGAGGTGATCAAGATCGAAGCGCCGGGCCGCGGCGACGATCTGCGCCGTTATCCCCCGGTGCATCCCGATCTCAGGCACGGCGCGCCGTTCCTGTGGACCAACCGCAACAAGCGCAGCATTGCCCTCGATCTCAAATCGGCCGAGGGTCTGAAGGTCGCGCGCGAGCTGATCGCGACGGCGGACGTCCTTGTCGAGAATTTTTCTGCGAGCGTGATGGCACGGCTGGGGCTCGACTACGAGAGCTGCCGCAAGATCAAACCCGAGATCATCTACTGCTCGGTGTCGGCCTATGGCCGCGACGGGGCATTTTCGGACCGGCTCGGCTTTGATCCGATCGCGCAGGTCGAGAGCGGCTTCGTGTCGATGAACGGCTATGCCGATCGCGAGGGCGTGCGCGCATTGTCGCCGGTGATGGATATCAGCACTGCAATGATGGCCAGCAATGCGATCCTTGGCGCCTTGTTCGCGCGCGAGCGTAGCGGGCACGGCCAGGCCATCGAGGTGTCGTTGTTCGAGAACGCCGTCCTGATGACCGGCTACGCGACCACGCAGTCGCTCTTTAGCGGTGCCGATCCGAAGCGAAGCGGCAACACCAGCCCGGACACGTGTCCGTCCGGTGTGTTCCAGGCCAGCGATTGCTCCTTCTATATCAACTGCGGCAATGACAAGATCTTCCAGCGCCTGATGGCGCAGGTTCTCGAGCGCGAGGATCTCGCGGGGGGCGAAATCTATGCAACCGGCCCCGATCGAATCCGCCGGCGCGAGGAGTTGTTCGCGATCCTCGGCGATGCCTTTGCCCGGCAGCCCTGGTCGCACTGGCAGTCGCGGATGCGGGCGGCCGGCGTGCCCTGCGGCCAGCTGCGCACCGTCGGCGAGGCGATCCGTTCGCCCGAGGCGAGGGAGCGCGGGATCGTCACCCGGATCCCGCATGAGACGGTGGGGTGGGTGCCGAACGTGAACCTGCCGATCCGGTATTCGCGGACACCGATCGTGGATCCCGTTGCGGCACCGGCAGTTGGGCAGCACACCGAGAACGTGCTGCTTGAGTTGCTCGGCTACGACAAGAGGGAGATCGCGCGCCTTGCCGGAGGCGGTGCGTTCGGCAGCGAGGCTTCGCGACAGGATGCCAAACCGTGACCGGGCGCGCGCGAGACGAGCGGACGCTGCGGGGGCGTGTGGCCGTGATCGGGATCGGTGAAACCGAATATTATCGTCATGGCGCTTCTCCCGATCCGGAATTCAAGCTCGCGTTGAAGGCGATCCTGGCGGCTTGCGAGGATGCCGGGCTCGATCCCCGCGAGATCGATGGCTTCTCGTCCTACAGCGACGATCGCAGCGAGGCGTCACGGCTGGCTGCGGCGCTGGGGACGCATCGACTGCGCTCCGCGACCATGCAATGGGGCGGGGGCGGCGGCGGTTGCAGCGCGGCGGTTGCCAATGCGGCCGCCTCGATCGTCGCGGGCCTTGCCGATTGTGTCGTGGTGTTCCGCTCATTGGCGCAGGGCCAATATGGGCGTTTCGGACAGGCGGCCGGGATTCACACCGTTTCGGGCGAACGGTCCTATCTGATGCCCTATGGGGTGCTGGCTCCCCCGCAGCGCTTTGCCATGCGGGTGCAGCGCTACATGCACGAGCATGGCGTGCGACAGGAGGCTTTGCGCGCGATTGCGCTCGCCTCCTATCATCATGCCCAGGCCAACCCGCGCGCGGTGATGCGGGGCAAGCCGCTGGATGTCGAGAAATACGATGCCTCGCGCTGGATCGTGGAGCCCTTCCATCTTTACGATTGCTGCATGGAAAATGACGGCGCAGCTGCATTGGTGCTGGTATCGGCAGAGCGCGCCAGCGACTTCCGGCACAAGCCGGCCTATCTGCTCGGTGCGGCCTTCGGATCCGGGCATCGTGCGGCGGCAACGGCGCACAACGCGCCGCTCTACGCCACCGCGAACTTCGACACTGTCGCGCCCGATCTGTACCGCATGGCCGGGGTGGGGCCGTCAGATGTCGGTGTGGTCCAGGCGTACGAGAACTTCACCGGCGGTGTCGTGATGGCGCTGGCGGAGCACGGCTTCTTCAGGCCCGAGAAGGCCAACGACTTCCTGACTTTCGACAATTTGATCGCTCCATCCGGGAGGCTCCCGCTCAACACCAGTGGCGGCAACCTTGCCGAATGCTACATGCACGGCTTTGAGCTGGTGCTTGAAGCGGTTCGTCAGGTGCGTGGCGCATCGGCGAGCCAGTCTCGACGAAATGATGTGGCGCTCGTGATCGGCGGCCCGATGGTGACGCCGGCCAGCAACCTCATTCTGGGTTCAGAGGCGACGCTATGAGTGGGTCTTCACGTGCGCACTATCTTCCCGCCGGGTTGCCCATTCCGGTCAGTGACCCAGATGGGCTTTCGGCACCGTATTGGATGGGCCTGCGGGAAAACCGCCTGCTGGTGCAACGCTGCGCCGGCTGCCGTTCCTGGCAATTCGGCCCCGAATGGATTTGCCACAATTGTCATTCCTTTGACCTTACGTGGACTGACGTCGAGCCGACCGGCCGCATCTACAGTTGGGAACGCGTGTGGCATCCGTCGCACCCGGCGCTAAAGCAGCACGGCCCATATCTCGCGCTGCTCGTCGAGCTGCCACACGCCGGTGGCGTGCGCATGGTGGGTAATCTGCTGGGCGACCCGCGCCAGACCGTGATCATCGGAACTGAGGTTGGAGGGGTCTTCGAACATCACCCGGCGTCCGACCCATCCTTTTCGTTGCTGCAATGGCGGCTGAAGCAAGGCGCTGACCGGGTGGGCGCTCACTCGACCGGCTAACAAGTTTTGTGGATTGGCAAGAATATCAGACGCAGACGAGCCGGACCCGGTGTGTCGACGTTGTTTCCTTGGCTTAAGCGGGCTCAAACAAGCGCAGGGATGGATGGGGCGAAAGTTCAAGTATTGCCGTGACTTGGAAGATCGCCTGAGCAGCGAGAGGTCAAGAAAAATCCATCGCCGGATGGATGGCGTCGGATGCAAGACCGAAAGCGGGCAATCAATAACGGCCACCGTCGCGCTTCTGCTGGGCGATCCACTCCGACAACGTCTTTTTCGGCGTCGGTGCTGAGGCCCGGCTTGGCGATGTTCCCGGGTTCTCGCCCGCGCCCCTTGCCGAGCGGGTTCGCTCCTTATCCGTCCTGTTCAAGGCAGCAATCGAACTTTCTGCAGCTTCCTTCTCGAGACGCAGCTTTTTCAATCGCGCCATCTTGTCGCGTTCTGCATCTGCTTCGGGTCCCTCGGACAAGAGCGTCCTTTGCTGAGCATCCTCCGCCGAGACCACGATGCCCACAACCGTCGTCTCTCCAAGCGCCTTGCAAGCTTCGAGCCGCTGTAGTCCCTCGACCAGAACGAAGCGGTCTTCGTCGGGTCTGACGAGAATGGGGGTTTGTTGTCCGATTTCCAGAATGCTTCCAGCGATCTCCTCGACGACTTGAGGCTTGATTGCCTTCCTTCTTTTCACGGGAACGTAGATCTTCTCGATTGGGAAGCTTTCCGGCTTGGGCATAACGTCTACTCCGCTGTACAGGCCCGTCCGAAACGCATGCCGGGGAGGCAGGATTTTAAGAATGAACCGCGCGGCTGCAATGGCAATCTTAGCGCGCCGAGGCTTGATCGGTGTGGGACCCGGGCGCATTCTGAGCGGTGCAACGCCAACGCGTGATTGTCCGGCGAGCGGTTGCGGTGAGGGTAGGCTATGCCCCTTGTTTCCATCCAGGATCGCGACGCGGTCCGTGTCATCACCTATGCTAACGTCCCATTCGGCACCATGACGGCCGCCGGGGCGGCTGAGATGTTCGATGCGGTCGCCGCTGCAGGAATGGCCCCATCGGTCCGGGTCATTGTCATTACAGGGGGCCTACCCGGCATTTTCATCCGTCACTACGACGTTGCGGAACTCTCCGAGGCCGCAGATGCCATTGAGCGCGGAGCGTCTCGCGCCCCGTCGTCGCCTGGGTCCTCGACCACCTGGTTTCCACGCGCTGACGGATGCGATTGCAGCCGTCGACAAGCCGGTCATTGCGGCAATCAATGGCCTGTGCATGGGAGGTGGCTTCGAGCTTTCGTTGGCATGCGACCTGCGCATCGCCGGGAGCAGTGTTACGGCGATCGGACTTCCGGAAACGCGCATCGGCATCTTTCCGGGTGGTGGCGGTACACAGCGTTTGCCCCGGATCGTTGGAGAGGCCAGGGCGCTCGAGATGATCCTTCGTGGCCTGACAGTGACGGGACAGCGCGCGCACGAAATCGGAATTGTGCATGAAGTTGTCGCCGATCCGCTCGCGCGCTCCCTTGAGATCGGCGCTGAGCTGTCGGGCCGAAGTGCCGAAGGCCTGGCCTTTGCCAAGCGCCTTACCCGGTCAGCTCTCGACCGTCCGTTGGCCGAAGGCCTGGCCGACGAGCGCAAAAGCTTTGCCACCGTGATGAGGAGAGCTTCGGCTCGGGAAGGCCTGCGGGCCGGCCGGCCACCAGCCGAAATCCAGAAGCTCTAATGTCACACGGTTCCCCTTGAGGTAGCCGGACGCTCGCACTCGAGAGCTTCCCGGTGAGCTTGAAACGTGGCTCATGAGGGCTGAAAGGTTCTGATCTCCCAGCGAGAGCACCTTGACGCTATGCTTGAGCGGAGATGGCGCCATGGCGTAAGGGTACACGACCATGCTCATGATGAGGTCAGTCCTCAGGTCCATGACGCGGCGATATCTTCAGCGCAAGAGCTTCAAATTGCCCGTCAGCGACCGAACCCATTTCTCAGGCCCGTAGAAGCCCAAGCCGTCGATCGTCTCGTTCGAGAGCGCGCGCAGCGGAAATTCGGCGAGATAGTCCTCAAAGCGGTGGAGCCCCCTGGCGAATTGCGGGAAAGGTACCAAAACGGCGCCGCTCGCCAATGGCTGCGCGCGCGTCAGCAGTACGGACAGCGCTTCGGGCGTGGCTTGCAGAATTGGTACCGGACGGTTTGCACTGGTCCGGACGGTGAGCCCGTTACCGTCGGTCAAGAGGTTTCCCCCGAGGTCCGGCTCCGCGGCGCCGATACCGATGCCCAAGGCCGCAACTGTGTTCGCAATCAACCCGAGCGGCAAGGCTGGATTCACAATAATGGCAACGCGCGCGCTGACGATGTTCATTCGGAAGCCATTCCTGCAGCCGGCTAAGTCCGAGTACCTCGATGCTTCCCTGCCGGGAAGCTTTCCCCGATCGTTGCTGCAGTCATTCGATCAAGATGTCTGGCGCAAGCTGGCTGGCAGGATCTATTGCATAGACCGACAGGTCGTCGACACCCTGCAAACGCAAAACCTCCTCGTCGATCAAGGTTCTGCCCGAGAATGCGCGGCTGTCTTGCGTAACGATGAAGTGTGCCGCATCGGCCATGATTGAAGGCGAGCGGCTGCGGCGATAATCCGACCCGTAGTGCACACGCACGGCATCGGTCGCAATCATGGTCTTTGGCCAAAGAGCATTGGCGGCAATTCCAAACGATCGAAATTCCTCGGCCAGCGCCAGCGTGTACATCGTCATGCTGTACTTCGAGGTGGCGTATGCGGGATACTTGCCGAGCCAGATCGCCGACCTTGGCAGTGGCGGCGACAAGGTGAGAACGTGGGGATTTGACGACCGCTTCAGGTGCGGTACAGCATGATAGGCACAGATGTAGGTCGCCCTGCCGTTCACCGCACTCAGCAAATCGAACTTCCTGGCCGGCGTATCGAGCAATCCGGTCGGACTGATGGCGCTGGCATTGTTCACGAGGATGTCCAACCCGCCGAATTCCTGAACCGTCCTTTCGATGGCGTTTGCGAGTGCGTCTGCGTCGCGCACATCGACACGGAGGGGAAGGGCGGCGGTACCGAGCTTACGAATGTCTTCGGCCACTGTATGGATAGTTCCGGGAAGAGTTGGATGCGGCTCGCTCGATTTGGCCGCGAGCGCAACTCGCGCTCCTTCCGATGCGAATTTAAGCGCGATCTCCCGGCCTATGCCGCGGCTCGCGCCTGTAATGAAAACGACCTTACCGTCCAGGGATCCCATTTTCTCACTCGCCTGCGAATATTGGCGGCCGCCTATCGTTGAACGCCTTCATGCCCTCGCGAAAGTCCGCCGAGGAGGCGCAGTCGACGAATGAAGCTAGCTCGGCCGACAGTTGTTCGTCGAACGTTGCGGTATCGGCGCTCCAGACCAGGGCTTTCACCGCACGGCTTGCGGCGGGTGAGTTATCGGCTAGCGCCCGCGCCATTCGGGTCAGCTCGGCCTCGAGCTCCTGCTCTGCACATACTCTCGTGATCAATCCGCGCGACAGTGCCTCGCTTGCGCTTGTGCGGTCAGAGAGGAGCATCAACTCCAGCGCTCGTCTTGGCCCCGCCAGGCGCGTCAGCGAGTGACTCATGCCGCCATCGGCGGGAACGCCCAGCCGCCGGTACGCTACTGAAAAATGTGCCGTGTCGGCGGCTAGAACGAAATCACAGGCCAACGCCAGGGACATTGCTCCGCCGGCGCAAGCCCCGTGCACCGCGGCGATAGCCGGCTTTCCTGAGCATCTCAGTGAAACGAGCGCGTCGTGGAAAGCAGTAATGATGTCCATTGCAAGCCGCGGGAAGGTGGCGCCGGCAGCGGAGAAAGCTCGAAGATCTCCGCCGACCGAGAAATTTGCTCCGCGGCCTCGGATGACGACGACCTTGACGCTGGCGTCACGTTCGAGGTCGAAGGCAGCTGCCCTGAGCGCAGTCGCCAGCCCGAGCTCGATCCCATTGCCTCGCTCCGGCCGGTTCAGCCAAATCGTCCCGATCCTGTCGGCAACGACGAGTTCGATTGGAGATGATGCTGTGGTCACGAACTGATCGTCCTTCCGATGTTCGGCAATGATTTGCCTTACTTGTTTCCAAAATCCGCCCGGCCAAGCAGTGGCCTTCGCTCGCTCTTTGCGCCGATCAGGTCGTTTCACTTCTTGAGAAGCGCGCACTTCGATTCGCTGACAGGCCGATATGCGTCTTCACCCCGGATTGTCTTGACGATCTCGAGATAGTCCCACGGCTCCTTCGAATCTGATGGCTTCTTTACGCGCGCCAGGTACATGTCACGGATCACCCGCCCGTCCTCGCGCAGCCTGGCGCCATGTACGAAGGTGTCCTCGACCGGAAGTTCGCGCATCTTGGCCATGACCGCGGCGGGATCATCTGTGCCGGCGGCCTTGATCGCCTTGAGATAGTGCAGCACAGAGCCGTAGACGCCGGTGTGAATCATGGTCGGCATGACGTTGGTCCGGGTGAAGAACCTCTTTGACCAGGCGCGGGTCTTGTCATCCATGTTCCAGTAGGAGGCCGTCGTCATGTAAGTGCCTTGTGCGGCCTGCAGGCCGACAGCGTGCACGTCGGTATCGAACATCAGCAGGCCAACAAGCTTCTGGCCGGCCTGAACCAGGCCGAATTCACCGGATTGCTTGATGGCATTGTCGGTGTCCTGGCCAGCATTGGCAAAGGCCACAACATCCGCCTTGGAGTTTTGCGCCTGCAGTACAAATGACGAGAAGTCGGCTGTGTTGGTCGGATGCCGCACGTTGCCGAGTACCTTGCCGTCCAGCTCCTTGATGAAACGCGTCGCGTCTTTCTCGAGTTGCTGGCCGAACGCGTAGTCGGCGGTGACAAAAAACCAGGACTTGCCACCCTCCTTGATAACAGCCGACGCCGTCACTTTGGATAGCGCGTAGGTATCGTAAGAAAAATGTACGGTGTTGGGGCTGCACAATTCGTCGGTCAGGGAGCTCGCGCCCGGGCCGGACAGCAGCGCGATCTTGTTGCGCTCCCGCACCATATTGTGAACGGCGATCGCAATTCCCGAGTTCGGAATGTCCGCTACCGCGTCGACCTTGCCGTTGTCGAACCAGTCGCGAACGATCTGCAGGCCGACGTCGGTCTTCATCTGGTGGTCGGCGCTGACGATCTCGATTGGCATTCCGAGCACTGTCGGGCCAAACTCCTCAACGGCCATTTTCGCCGCCTCGACCGAGCCGGGACCGCTGTTGTCGCGTCCCCAACTTGACAGGTCAGTCAGCACGCCAATCCGGACCACGTCATTCGAGATTTGGGCGGAGGCGGTCGACGCTGTCGCAACCAGGATGGCCAGGGCCAGGAAATTCCTCTTCACGTGTTCTCCCTCATTGTTTTATCGGACAGTGGAATGGTCGGCCGCCCAGATGTCTGCGCGACGATGTGGTCGGGCCGAACGCAGCCGTTACGGCTACGTCTTATCGAATCGCGGCTCGCGCTTTTCCCGGAATGCATTGATGCCTTCGCGTGCATCGGCGTGCATCAGCAGGAACGGAAACCCATCGATCGCATGACGCATCTCGTTGCCGCCAAGACCGCGATTGTAAAAGGACTTGGCCATCTGCACGGCAAGGCGAGGCTGTGAGGCGATGCGTTGCGCGAACGCGATTGCGTCGACGAGAAGACGTTCGTCGGGAACGACGCGCGATACGAGTCCAAGACGACTTGCTTCCGCGGCGTCGACAGGGTCGCCGAGGATGCTCATTTCCTTGGCTTTTGCGCGCCCGACGATGTCCTGAAGCCGAACGATAGCGAAGCCGGGCAGCAGCCCGAGCTTGATCTCGGGTACGGCAAAGCGAGCGCTCTCGGCCGCCAGGATGAAGTCGGATGCAATGGCGAGCTCAAATCCACCGCCATAGGCTATTCCGTTGACCGCGGCGATCACCGGCTTGAGTGCGCGTTCGGGAGCGCTCAGGACCTCCATGGCGTCGATGAAGAACGCGCGCGCTTTCTCCGGATCGAAATCGAAGGTGCCGATATCGGCGCCAGCGCAGAATGCCTTGCCACCGGCGCCGGTGATGATGCTGACACGTACCGCATCGTCCTGGTCAGCCCGCTGTAGTCCTTCGCGGATGCCCATGCGAATGCCGCTGGTCAGTGCGTTCAGCTTTTTGGGTTCGTCGAGCGTCAGGATCGCGATGTTGCCCTGAACATCATAATTTACACTTCCCAATCGTAACATGTGCTTTCCTGAAGGGTTCGTGAGGAGGTGGCTATTGCGGGTCAGGCTCGACGACGGCGACGACGGCGTTTCGCTCGACGGTGTCGCCGGGTTTGAAGTGGACGGCGGTCACGACGCCGTCCACCTCGCTGGCAATGCGCAGTTCCATCTTCATGGATTCCATGACAACGGTCGGATCGCCTGCCTTCACGCGGCTACCGACCGTGACATTGATCTTCAACACCACGCCGGTCATCGGGGCACGCAGTTCGCCGCTGATCTCGGCGTCGGTGCTGATGTATCTGAGGTAGGCGATCGCGGTCATGGTATGGGCGCGGCGCGGATCGTGCACGAAGATCGCCTGGTCTTTCTGTACGATCCGCACGATCTCGCAGCGCGCGTTGACTGTGGCTGCGAACATGCCATCGGCAAGTGGCGACAGCTGCACCCGAATCCTGTCATCGTCGACACCGATCAGCATCGCGCCATCTGGCTGCAAGGGCGCAAAGCGGATCTCCGCGCTGTCGCCTGCGGCCTCAAGGTGGAGAATGGGGATCGGTGACAAGCCGTCATCGGCTGCCGCCATCTGCCAGCCGGTCAGACTGTTGGACTGCCAGGGGTTGCCGGAAGCGGCAGCGCGCTGGCGCATCATCCAGAAAAATGCACCAACCGCCAGCGCTTCCGGGTCAATGTCGCCAGCGGTGGCCGCGAGCGCATCGATCTGTTCGTCGATCAGACGGGTATGAAAAGTCGCGGCCCGGGTCGCAGGCAAGGCGATCAATCGCCGGAGAAAATCCCGGTTGGTGACGACACCGAAGATCGAGGTTTCACCGAGCGCGCGATCGAGTTGGTCGAGCGTCTGATCGCGGGAGGCGGCATGAGCAATCAGCTTGGCGAGCATCGAGTCGTAATAGGGCGTAACGATCGACCCACTTTCGACGCCGGTCTCGACGCGAATGCCGCTGGACGGGAACCTGACATGGGCGAGCTCTCCAGTGGATGGCATGAAGCTGTCGTTTGGATCTTCGGCGCAGATCCGCGCCTCGATCGCGTGGCCCTGGCACAACACTTCGCCCTGCTTCATAGGCAGGCCTTCGCCGGCGGCGATGCGGAGCATGGCCTCGACGATGTCGATGCCGGTAACCATCTCGGTTACGGGATGCTCGACCTGGAGCCGGGGATTGACCTCCAGGAAATAATGGTCGGTGCCGGTGACGATGAATTCGACCGTGCCGACGCCACGATATCTGAGCCTGCGTCCGAGCCGGACAGCATCGTCGAGGATACGCTGGCGTAAGGCGGGAGCCAGGTTGGCAGCTGGCGCTTCCTCGATGAGCTTCTGGTGGCGACGCTGCAGCGTGCATTCACGTTCGAACAGGTGGATCACGTTGCCGTCGCCGTCACCCGCGATTTGCACCTCGATGTGCCTGCCTTGCAGGATCAGTTTCTCTACGATCAGCCTTGCGTCGCCGAAAGCATTCCTTGCCTCACGCATCGCGGACTCGATTTCGTCGGCAAGTCCGTCATAGGTCGAGATCGCCCGCATTCCCTTGCCACCGCCGCCGGCCGCGGCCTTGAGCATGACCGGCAGTGCGAGCCGACGGACGCTGCGTTCGACTTCGATGCGATCCTCGCTCGGAGCTTCGCTTCCGGGTACCGTGGGGACACCGGCGGCGACGGCTTCCCGCTTCGCGGATGCCTTGTCGCCCAGCCGCTCGATGATATCCGGCGTCGGTCCGATGAATACCAGTCCGGCTGCTTCGACCGCCCGGGCAAAGTCAGTGTTTTCCGCGAGGAAGCCGAAGCCAGGATGGATCGCTTCCGCGCCGGTGGTTTTCGCGGCGGCGATGATGGCATCGATCCGCAGATAGCTTTCCGATGCCGGCGCGCCGCCGATCCCGATGGATTCACCGATAACCCTGACGTGCAAGGCGTCGGCATCTGCGGTGGAGTGCACGGTGGAAACCGCAACGCCGAGCCGTTGGCAGGTGCGGGCGATGCGGCAGGCGATTTCGCCTCGATTGGCAATCAGAATTTTCCTGAACATGGCGGCCCCCTTCGTCTACATCCGGAACACGCCGAAATCGGTGTGCTGACGCGGGACGCGCCCGGCGAGGTCAAGCAACAGCGCCATCACGCTGCGGGTTTCGAGCGGATCGATCACCATGTCGCACCAGGTGTTGCGGGCGAAATTGTAGGCATTGGCGAAATCCTCGAACGTTCGCCGGGTCGGCGCCATGTAGGCCTCGCGCTCTGCGTCCGTCCAACTCGTGCCCTCGCGTTTGTGCACCTCGTCGCGAACCATCGCGAGCGTGGTCGCGGCCTGGTCGGGACCCATGATGGCGGAACGGGCATTTGGCCACATCATCATGGCATTTGGCCGGAACGCCCGGCCGCACATCGCGAGGTAGCCTGCGCCGTAGGCATTACCCATGATGAGCGTGTATTTCGGGACATTGGCGCTTGCCATTGCCGTGATCATTTTTGCGCCGTTCTTGGTGATGCCGCCTTCCTCGGCTTCACGGCCAACCATGAATCCCGTGACATCCGCCATGAACAGCAGCGGGATGTCGCGCTTGCAGCACAGCTCGATAAAGTGCGTCGCTTTCAGCGCGCTTTCGGAGAACAGCACGCCGTTGTTGCAGAGAATGCCGATCTCGAAGCCCATGATTCGCGCAAAGCCGGTCACCAGCGTGTCGCCATAGAGCGGCTTGAACTCATGGAATTCACTGCCGTCGACGAGACGCGCGAGGACATCGCGATTATTGGTGGGAATGCGCGGATCCGAACTGATCAGGCCGTAGATTTCGTTGGGGTCGAAGTGTGGCTCGCGCACCGGGGCGACGGTCCGGGTTTGCCGGGGAATCTCGCCGAGACTGGCGACGATCTCGCGCGTGATGGCAATTGCATGGGCGTCGTTTTCGGCGAGATGGTCAGTGACACCGCTCACGCGGCTATGCATCTCGCCGCCGCCGAGTGCCTCGATGCCGACCTCTTCGCGGGTCGCCGCATAGACCAGCTGCGGCCCGCCGAGGAACATGGCGCCCTGGTTTCTGATGATGACGGTCTCATCGCTCAATGCGGGAATGTAGGCGCCGCCCGCGGTAGAGGGACCGTGCACCACCGCAATTTGCGGGATGCCTTCAGCCGACATCCTGACCTGGTTGTAGAAGATCGAGCCAAACTGGCCATCGTCAGGGAAGATATTGGGCTGGTCGGGCAGGTTGGCGCCGCCGGATTGGACCAGGGTCACGCAGGGCAGACGGTGCTGCCAGGCGAAGCGCTGCGCACGAACATGCTTCTTGCATGTGATACCATAATAGGTGCCGCCCTTTACGGTGGGCTCGTTGGCGATGATCATGCAGGGACGATCGGAGATCATTCCAACGCCGGTAATGATGCTGCCGCCGGGCGGCACGCCTTCGTACAGGCCGTCGCCGGCCAGCTGACAGAATTCGAGGAACGGTGATCCGGGATCGATCAGCGCCGCGATCCGCTCGCGCGGCAGCAGCTGATCGCGTTCCTTGTGAAGCTTGCGTGCCCGTTCCGGACCGCCCAGTGCTGCCGTGGCCCGGCGCCGCCTGAGATCCGCAACGCGTTCGGCGTAGGCGCTGCGGTTGCGGGCGTAGTCCTCGGTCGAGGTGACGACATCCGATTTCATGATTGCCATTGCGGGTGGTCCTGGCGGCTGCGCGGCAAGCCCGTCGGTGACCTGCCGCTGGTGTAAATCGACCGGTGGGTCGGCGGTGCGAGCGCCACAAAATCGAGGTGCTGCAAAATTCTAACAATTGTTAGAATTGATCGTGCGCGGATGCAAGCAGAACTCATGCGGATCCCTCAGGCTTTCCGGAAGCGCGGCAGAGTTATGTCGTCAGAGACCTGGTCGAATGCGAGCTCGACCTCCATGTCGAAGGTGACGTCCGCCGGATCGCTCCCCGTCAGGGTGCTGATCATGCGCGGCCCTTCGTCGAGTTCGACGAGCAACACGGCATAGGGGACATCCACCTTGAATGCGGGGCCGGGAGCCCGATAGACCACGCTGAAGGAGTGCACTTTGCCGCGGCCGGTCGCGGGCCTGTGCACGAGCTTATCGCCGCCGCACTCGCGACATGTGGTTTGCTGGTAGTACTGCACGTTGCGGCATCGGCGGCAGTGCTGCAGCAGGAGCTTGCCGTGGCGCAAGCCATGCCAGAATGCGGTCGTATCGGCATCCGGAGCGGGCAGGGGCTTTCGGGTGGAATTCTCGGATGCCATCACAGCGCTCCCTCAGTGCCCAGAATGGCCGTGGCATTGGTGGCGAATCCCGCTCCGAGGCTGTGCACCAGCCCGAGCGCGGCGCCGTCGACCTGCCGCTCGCCGCATTGCCCACGCAGCTGCGCGATCACCTCATGGAAGTGGAACAGGGCGCCAGGCATTCCGGAATGCGCGAATGACAGCAGGCCGCCATGGGTGTTGGAGGGAATTTGGCCGCCGTAGCTCATTTGTCCGTCGGCGACGAACGGGCCGCCTTCACCCTTCCGGCAGAAGCCGAGGTCCTCAAGCATCATCACCACGGTGCCCGTGAAGCAGTCATAGATGCCGGCGACATCCATATCGCGCGGCTGGTAGCCGGCCATTGCGTAGGCCCGCCGGCTGGATTCGACGGCACCGGTCGTGGTCAGGGACGGCATCAGGAAGATGTGTTCGTGGGTGTAGCATTCGCCGCAACCGAGGACGAAAATTGGCTTCTCGATCCCGAGGGCCTTCGCATGCTCGGCCGACGTGAGGACAAATGCCGCGCCACCGTCCGAGATCAGCGAACAGTCGAGCTTGTGATAGGGCGTGGTGACCATAGGCGAATTGAGCACGTCCGCTGCGGTGATCGGTGTCGTCTGCTGCGCGCCGGCGGTCCGCGCCGCGTGACGCCTGTGCACGACGGCGACCTCCGCCAACTGCTCGGGCGTGGTGCCGAACTCCCTCATATGCCGGTGCGCGGTCATTGCGAAAGTGTTGGCAACCGGAATGCCGAACGGCATCTCGTATTGCTGATCCCGGCTTTCGGTGAGCGAACGAAGCGCCAGATCAGGCGTCAGCCCCGTCATCAGACTGTCGGCCGCGACCAGCAGCACTACCTTGGCGAGGCCGCCGTGAACGGCGGCCGCACCAATGCTGAACATCGTTGCCGCCGTGGCGCCGGACACCTGCAACGTGTTCGAGAAGATCGGACGGATTCCAAAATATTCGCTGAAGGCAACGCTGAAGCGATGGAACGGGGAGGCGAAGGCATGGCTCGACAGTACGCCGTCCACCTGGCTCTTGGCGAGGCCGGCGTCGGCGAGTGCGTTTGCCGCGGCCTCTGCCGCAAGCGAGAGTGGACTGCGGCCCGGCACCTTGCCGACCGCCGACAATCCGATGCCGATGACGACAACCTTTCCTCTCAGGCTGGTGTCGCTCATGTGGAAGCTTTCAACAGGCGTTCGAGTTCGTGGCGCTGGACCTTGCCACTTGTCGAGCGAGGGAATTCACCGAAGGCAATGAAACGGAATTCGCGCGGCCGCTTGTAGCTCGCCAGCTCGCGTCGGCACAGTTCGGTGAGCTCGGCTACCGTCATTGCAGCCCCTTCGCGGCACGCGACAAAGGCGACGGGGGCCTCTCCCCACCTCGGGTCGGCAGCGCGGACCACTGCGACTTCCGCGATCCGATCGTCGCCTAGCAGGACGCGTTCGATTTCGGCGGGATAGATATTCTCGCCGCCAGACTTGATCAGGTATTTGGCGCGGTCGACGAAATCGAGCGATCCGTCGGCGTTGCGCCTGAACACGTCGCCCATGTGAAACCAGCCGCCGCGGAAGTCGCGCGTGTTAGTCTCGTCCGCGCGCCAATAGCCGGAGAATAGTGTCGGGCTGCGAATGACCAACTCGCCGGGCTCGCCGGGCGCGACCTCGTTGTCGGAGGTATCCACCAGCTTGATCTGGCAGAACGCATTTTGCCGCTTGGACAGGCTGGCCGGCACATCGCCTGGCGCAATCAGCGCCCGCGTCGCCGGCGGCAGGCCGGTCTCGGTCGAGCCGAAGCTGTTGAGATAGGGAGCGCCGAGCATTTCGGTGACCTCGGCAATGGCGTGCGGGGCGACCAGATCCGCCATGGCTCCGCACACCCGCACTCCCTTCACCTTGGTGCGTTGCGCTTTCAGACCATCGATAAGCGCCTCTACCATGCCGGGAATGAGGACCAGCCAGCCGATGTCGTGTTGGGAAACGGCCATCAGCAGCGGTTCCAGCTGGAAGCCGTCGATCACAACGACAGTTCCGCCGCGCAGCAGGGTGGCGAGCGCATGATCGGTCGAGGCCATGTGGAACAGGGGGGCCCATGCGACGAATGTGTCGTGCGGAGCGATACCGAGTTCGGAGGAGAATACCAACGCCCGCATGACCATCGCGCGGTGCGAAATCACGGCACCTTTCGGCAGGCCGGTCGTTCCGCTGGTGTAGAGAATGACGAGCCCATCTTCCGGTTCGGCGACAGACGGGGATGCCCGCCCGTCTGCTCGCGTAAGCTCGCTTTCGTATTGAGATCCGATCTCCAGGATTGGATTCGCCTTCGCGGCCGGCGGGAGGCTTGCTGCGAGGTCGGCCTCGACCAGCAGCAGCTTGGGCGACACCAGTTCGATGCAATAGGAGAGTTCGCGCTCCGACAACCGCCAGTTAAGGCAAGCCGTGATGATCCCGAGATTGGCGGCCGCCAACTCGATCTCGAGATATTCGGGACGGTTGCGCGACAGCAGGCCAAGCCGGTCGCCACGTTGCAGGCCCCGCGCGGCAAGCAGGACGGTCAACCGACGGACCCGGTCGCGCAACTCCCCATAGGTCACGTGCCGGCCGCGGTATTCGATCGCAGGCCTGTTGGCATGAAGCTCCGCACAGACCTCGAACAGTGCACCGACGGTTCCGATGCCGGATCCGCCGCCTGTCTGGATACTGAGCCCGATTTCCATCAACGTTTCCTCGAGCGCTGTCTTTCGACATTCTTGTTTCGAGCCAGTGCTTGCGCCGGCCGACTACAAATTCTAACATCTGTTAGAAATAATTGGTAGCGCTTCTTAGGCGCCAAAAGCGGGAAGATCAATATGTCCAATCGGTACGCGGCCTACACGAGGTTGAAGCTCGACTATCCGGCTGAACGGATCCTTCGGATCACCTTCGACCGACCGGAGACCTATAACTCCGTCGACGCCGAGACCCATACACAGCTCACTCACATCTGGAGAGACATCGACTGCGATCCCGACATCAGCGCCGTGATTGTCACGGGGGCGGGCAAGGCATTCTCGGCCGGCGGCGATTTCGAGTTGATCAAGTCACTGCTCGACAATCCGGCCGCGCGGATGGCGACCTGGAAGGAGGCCAAGGATCTCGTCTACAACGTCATCAACTGCAACAAGCCAATCATCTCGGCGATCAACGGCGTCGCTGTGGGCGCCGGCCTCGTCGTCGGGATCCTTGCCGACGTGTCGATCTGTGGCAAATCGGCGCGGATCGTGGACGGCCACACCCGGCTCGGTGTCGCCGCTGGCGACGTCGCCTGTATCATCTGGCCGCTGCTCTGCGGACTGGCGAAGGCAAAGTACTATCTGCTCACGTGCAAGCCGCTGTCGGGTGAGGAAGCCGAGCGGATCGGCCTGGTTTCGCTGTGCGTCGAAGATGCGGAGCTGCAAGGCATCGCATTGGAAACGGCGCAGGATCTCGCCACCGGCGCACAGAGTGCGATCCGCTGGACCAAATATGCGTTGAACAACTGGCTTCGCGTCAACGGGCCGCTGTTCGACACGTCAACCGCCCTCGAAATCCTCGGCTTTGCCGGCAATGAGGCCCGCGAAGGCCTGGCCTCGCACCTTGAGAAGCGCAAGCCAGCTTTCCCCAAGGATTGCCCGATCTAGGATCGTCTGATCCCCGTCAAGGCAACCGACCTGAGTGGTTGCCTTGATGTCTCACTTCACACCAAGCGACGTCGCCTGGTCCGGGCCAATCCGGGCCAGCAGCTATCCCTTGAGCTTCTGACGGATATGGTCGATCGCCTCGGGGTTGGCGAGCGCCGACAGATCGCCGGGGTCCTTGTCTTCGAAGACTGCGCGAAGCACACGGCGCATGATCTTCATGTTGCGCGTCTTCGGCAGGTCATCGACCAGCAATACCCTTTCCGGGCGATACGAGGTGCCCATTCCGTGCACCAGGGCCTGGGCAAGCTCTTCCGACAGCGCGCGGAGGTCTTTCGCACCAGGGCTCGGCACGCAAGCACAAACGATAGCGGAGCCTTTGACCGGATGCGGGACGCTGAAGACGGCAGCTTCCGCGACCTTGCCGGTTGCGGTCAGCACGCCCTCGAGCTCTGCCGGACCGACGCGCTTGCCCGAAATCTTGAGGGTGTCGTCCGAGCGGCCAAGAATGTAATAGAGACCGTCCTTGCCGCGCATGGCAAAGTCGCCATGCACCCAGATTCCCGGAATCGTATTCCAGTAGCTCTCGAGATAGCGCTGGTCGTCCTTCCACAGGCTCTTGGTGAGCCCGATCGATGCATGACGCAGCACCAGCTCGCCGACCTCGCCGTCGGGGACAGGGTTACCCGCCATGTCGACGATATCCGCGCCGACTCCGAGGGCCGGCCGGGAGAACGAACACTGGTTCATTGGATGGTTGGGGGTGCCGGTGAAGATGCAGCCGCCGACTTCCGTTCCGCCGGAAATATTGATGATTGGGATCTTTGACTTGCAGACGTGTTCGAAGAACCATCGCCACGGTGTCTCGGTCCAGGCCTCGCCGCCCGAAGCAGTCATTCGCAGGCTCGAGAGGTCGTACCGCTGGACCTCCTCGCCATGGCGCATCATGCCGCGCACGATGGTCGGTGAAACACCGAGATAGGTGACCTTGTGATCGGCGATCAGGCGCCAGAAGCGTCCCGTATCGGGATAATCGGGCGTCCCCTCGGCCACGAGGAGTCTGCCGCCTGCGAAGCTTGGAATGCAGGCGCACATCGCGCCCACCATCCATCCCATGTCGCTGAAGAAGAAAAACAGATCCGTTGGCTTGAAGTCGCCGCAGATGATCATATCCCGCGTCACCATTGAGCCAATGAAGCTGATATGCGTCCACACGCAGCCCTTTGGTTCGCCGGTCGTTCCCGACGTGTAGAGAAGGATGGCAGGATCTTCCGCGTCCATCTCGACGGTCGGAAGGTTTGCCTCCTCCTTGGCGATCTCATCCCACCAGTGGTCGCGTCCCGCCTGGATGGGGGTGTCGATGCCGAGCCCGCCGCGGTTTGCCACGATCACATGCTGGACGGTTGGTGCGGTCTCCAGGGCCTCGTCGAGAACCGATTTCAGCGGAGCCGGCGCGCCTCGACGCCAGGTACCGTTCGCGGTGATGACGGCCTTCGCTTCACCATGGTTGAGCCGCGCCCTGATCGGGTCGGGACCGAAGCCGGAGAACAGGGGCATCACGATCGCCCCGATCTTCAGGATTGCAAAGAAAGCCATAAAGGTTTCGGGCAGGTTGGGCATGTAGATCGCGACGACGTCGCCCTTGTCGATGCCGAGCTTGCGCAGGCCCGATGCTAGCCGTTCGACAGCGGATGCGAACTCGGCGTAGCTCAGTCGCCGCTGCTCGCGCCTGTCTTCGCCTTCCCAGACCAGGAATGTCTTGTCCCAGACTTCAGTTCCGCGGTGCTTGTCGATGCAATTGAGGACGATGTTCGTGGTCCCGCCAACGCACCAGCGCGCCCACGGTTCGCCCCGTGCAAGATCAAGGATCTTCTCGGGCTTGCGATAGAAGCGAACGTCACAGAACCCGAACACTTCCTGCGCGAGCCAGGCTGGATCGACGTCGGCCTTGGCCGCCAGCGTGTCGTAGTCCGGCTGCCCGGTGGCGCGAAGAAACGCGCTCAGGTTGCTCTGCTCCACCAGTTCCGCGGGGGGCGTCCAGAGATACGCCATCTTGCTTCCTCCTGCCTCAAGAGCTGCGCCATGTTCTTGCATCTGGCGTGCGGCGATGTATTCTAACAAATGTTAGAATTCAAGGAAGAAGATATCGTGGCTGAAAAAGAGCAAGTCCGCTATTCCGTTGAAGACGGCATCGCGACCGTGACCATCGACCGTCCCGAACGCAAGAACGCGCTCTCGGTCGAGGCGATGAACGGCCTGACCGACGCCTGGGACAGGGTCGAAACCGACGCCTCGGTCCGCGCGATCATCCTGACCTCAGCGGATTGCGGGGTATTCTGCGCAGGGCTGGATCTGAAGCAGGCCGCGGAAATCCGGGCGAGGGACGGGGTGGATATCCTGACGCTGATGCGTGATCCCATGCAGCACGCGATGCGGAAGGTCTCCAAGCCTATCATTGCTGCCATGACGGGATCTTTGATGGCCGGCGGGATGATGCTTGCGCTGAAGTGCGACTTGAGGATCGGGCTGCGCGGCACCCGTGCGGGAATAACCGAGGTCAAGATGGGGCGCGGGTCCCCGTGGGCGGTGCCGATGCTTTGGATGGTGCCGCAACCCCTACTGATGGAGATGGTTCTGACGGGCGAGACGATCGCGATCGAACGGCTCGCGGAGCATGGTTTCGTGAACTCGCTTGAGGATACACCAAAGGCCGTGCGCGAACGCGCGCTTGAGCTGGCGCGGAAAATCGTCGAGGGCGCGCCATTGTCGGTCAAGGCGGCCAAAGCGAGCGTGCTTGCCGCGATGGACCTGGGGCTTGCGCAGGGCCTCGTCGCGGCCGAGCGCCGGCATGAGGAGGCCTATGCCAGTCTCGATGCGATCGAAGGGCCGAAAGCGTTCGCAGAGAAGCGCAGGCCAGTCTGGCAGGGCAGATAGATTGGGATCAGGGCTTATTGACGCCTTCGAAGATCAGCGTCTCCGTGCGACGGGCCAATTCAAGCACGGCATCCCTGTTTTCCAGCCTGAACCATTCGATTGTCCAGTTGAGAGCGCCGATTACGAACATACGCAATGGCACCACCTCCATGTCGGCGCGGATCTCGCCGGCGCGCCGGGCATCGATGAAGAGCTGGTCCCAATATTCTGCGTATGCGCGCCGCAGCGGCCGGTGCGGCTTCTTCAGTTGCTCCGGCAATTGCCCGTAGATTCGAATGTTGGCTGAAGTGAAGTCGCTCGTCTCGAGGAGCGCAACGAGGTGGGCCTCGATCGCAAGACCGATCTTGCGCCGGTGCGATACTTTTCCGGCGCGCTCGACCGAGTTCTTCACCGTCTCGAATACGTGGCGGAGGCCGCGGTCCAGCACCTCGTCGAGAATCTGCTCCTTGGAGTCGAAATGGTAGTAAATGCTACCAGCCTTGATCTTGGCCCTGGCTGCGATCTGGCGCAGCGTCGTTGCCGAAAACCCCTGGCGGCGAAACAGCTGGGCCGCGGAATGCAGGATGAGATCCCGCGACCGCTCGGACTTGGGCGTTGCGGCCGCAGAGCCTTTGTCGGCTTCGGCCTTGCGCCCGCGGCTTGCGGACGGGGCTTTCGGCCGGCGCGTCGCCGGCCTCGGGCCAGACCGGTCACCGGAACGCGAGGATGACCGCACTCTCATGCTTGCCGCAAGCTCCATGTCGACCTACCAGGCTGCCGGCTCGTGCAACCAATGATCGCTGTCGAAGCAGATTCCGCGGAGCATGGCAATATCCGGCTGGTAACACCCCGATGGTAGCTGACGGCATCAAAACACAGGGCCCGCAAGCCGCGTGGCGGCGGCGGCTCGCTTGGCAGGCGGCAGGCGACATTCGGCACAACCGCCGATGCCGCGGGAGTTGAGAAGTCATTCCTGGCTAAGCGGCGTTTCTGTCGCCGCCTCTTTCACTTTCAGCTGAGTTCAACGCTGTCACTCACCTTAAGATCGGCTTTTCATCATCCCGTGGTGATGGCCAATTCCTTATGTGAGGCATGGACCTCCTTTTTCTTCGTCTCCGGGTTCGATGCTGGCGTAGATTCGGCAAAGCCATTGAAGCGCATTAAGCACCGGTGCTCCAGCTTCAACCAAGCGCGCCAGTGCGGCAAGGAGTCATTGCCGGTGTTCGTCACGAGCCGTCCATGCGCGGCGGCGGGGTGTCCCCAGCGCATGAGTAACATCTTGGGTTCGGCACCGGCGTTGCAAACTACGGCCAGCCAGGTAATCGTGGAAGACGCCGAGGATAGTCGCAAGATTGCCAACGTACCGCTTGACCACTACAAATAGGTTGAGGATCGCAGCTCGGTTGGGCGTGATGTTGTAGAGATTGCACGTCGCTCAAGCATGAGGGTTTCCGCCTTTGTCGTCGAGGGCCTTGTCGGCTGCGCGACGTTCGGCCATTGCCTCGACAGCCTCGACAACGTTTCGCCGTGCGGCTCGATCCTTGATCGCGCGGAACGCCCGTAGCAGGCGGAAGATGTCTGCCGCGTCTCGAGCGAGTTGCTCCTTCGTCAAAAGTGAATCCCCGCAATGACCGCTGAAACGGACCGTGGAATCGAAAAGGACCGTCCAAGGGGCGGTCCTTTCCGGCCGGCTGCAATGGGCCTGTAAAAACTCGAAAGGTGAAAAATGCTCTGCAAGTTACGATAACATCGGCAGGGATTGTATTACGGCCGTCCTGCCTCTCCCGAAATCCGGATCAATACGGTGTTCTGGCCGTCGAACGAGACGTGGCTGGGACAAGTGCAGTATGCGGCGATCCGACAGCGGCGGCAGAAGCCTAACAGGCGCTTGGCGGGCCCCTCACTGGAGGACCTTCGGTAGCACGACAACGACATTGATTTCCCGGCCGACGATCTGCGACGCAACGATTGCGATCGGCAGGGCGAAATTGTCCTCGATTTCGGCTGCGCTCGATTCGTCTCTTGCGTAGACATACAGAAGATGCCCGTCGATCTCCGCAAAGCGGATGCCGGCGAACACGCGGTCAAACGCTCCCGCGCCAACGATGAACGCCATTCAGGGATATTGCGTTGCTCGACATGATAGATGTTCACGCCTCCTGCTGGCGGCAAGGGCGTTTTTTCAGAATCGAGCCGAAGGGCGGGCTCCGGATTGGGTGAAGGCGGTCCGCTTTGAGTTACCAACGGAAGGGCTCCTGGCCTATAAGAGGATGAGGTCACCGGTTAAGCCCGGTTACCTTTGACCGTCTCATAGTTCAGCAAGGCGTGCAGAGTGAACAACCCAGAAGCCGTCGCCGCAATCGTGTCGGCCCTCCGGGAGGCGCACGGGGACAACGTTGCTCGCGCCTTCCTTGCTGATGGGGTAACCCTTGCGACGCTTGTCGACACAGTTTTCTCCCTCCCGATAAAGAATAGTGTGGCAGTCAGAACGATCGCCCGCGCGCTCGAATCCGGAGATTTTGTTATCTCACCCGAGGTCGGGTCGCCTTGGCACGTCAAATATGTGTACAGCCACCCGGGCTCGATGACCGTCGTAGACATGGTGGTGCTGACACCCGAGAGGACGTTCACGAGCACCGAGATCTCGTTGCAGCTGCGCGGGTGATCCCCATTGCGGTTCGAGCCTCAAGGACTCTATTGCAATTCCTGGATATGGCCGGTGCTGTCGACGAGAATGGACCGTTCCTTCCCATCCCGTGTGGCCTTGAACGCCTTGATCTTGCCAGATGGCACTTCGCGGATTTGCGAATAGCCAGCTGCTTCAAGCCTTGCCTTGATATTTTCCAAGGTGAGGGCAGATGCGGCCGGCAGCGCGTTGAACACCGTCAGCAAACAAAGAGCGCGACAAGGATTGTGCATGTTCATCGCCAACAGGGGTGCGGGCGATTGCCGCCTTGCGTCCGGTAATTTTGGCCTAATTGTTCATGAATGACTAGCGGCAGGATCGAGGCCAGCGGGCAATTCCGGAGGTGGCCGGCAGGAGCATTCGTCGGCCGTACGTTGGAATCCAGTGAAAGCTACAGTTGGTCCTTAGACCCGTATGGAAAATCGGTCGAACGCTGTGAGTGTCTGGATCCGGATCTCGACGTCTCGTTGATAAATCGCCTCCTGGAGATATTCGATTTCGGCAGCCTGATTGCCATCGTCGACGTCGATGTACCAGGATCGCGGCCGGCCATCGGCACCATCGCTCCAGCGGTAGCCGCGCCGCTTGAGCTCGTCCTTGAGCTCAAAGGGCGACTCCTCGGCCCAGACCCTGATCGTCTTGCGGCGGGCGCGCTCGAGCAGCACCGAGAGCACGGTGCGATTGAGCTCGGGCAGGGCCATCGCCAGGATCTCGAGCAGTGCCTGGCAATCGTCGACCGCCCGGTGCGCCTCATGAAACAGCCCGGCTTTCATCAAAAGATAGGACAGGCGCGATCCCTCGAAGCCGTGGCTGCGCCATTCGACCTCGCTGACCGAGCAGGCCCAGGCCTTGTGCACGAACAAAGACGCGTAACGCTCCATGAACTTGCGATCGAAACCGGCATTGTGCGCGATGACGATGACCGCCTCGGAAGCAAACGCGTTGATACGGTCCTCATCGAGACTGTGACCAGCAACCGTCTCATCGGTGATGCCGGTCAGCGCGGTGATCTCGGCGGGAATTGCGATCGACGGTTGGTTGAAGCTGCTAAGGGTGTCGATGACCCGGCCGATCCTGCCGTCGGCAAGATAGCTGAACTTGACCATCCCGAGCTCGATGATCTCGTCCTTGGCGGTATCGAGGCCGGTGGTTTCGACGTCGAGCAGGATCGCGACCTTCTCTGGCTGTTCGTGTGGCGTGAATTCGACGCGTGGAACCAGCCGTCGCAGCACCCGGTAGTCGGGCGACTGTTCCAGCATGGCGGCGATCTCGGCGAGGGTCGGTTGAACGGTCATTATCGAGCGTGATCGGGGTCGGGCCTTGTGGCGGCGGGCAAGCTTACCCGATCAAGCCGGAACCGGCATCGTTGCGCCTGTGGATAGGTCCTGGCTCACTGCCGGCACCCGACAAAGAGAAGGCCTTGCGTGAAATTGGCCTGGTGATGGAGCAGTTTTGAGCGCCGGCGGATGCGGGCGGGGTCTCGTGACCGTGACGCTTCGCGTCACGGCCTCGCTGCCTCGATCCCTCGCGCAGCAACCGGGCGCGCCTCGATCACATAATTCGGAAAAGACGAAATATGACTCGACGAAACACCCAACTCACTTTTATCATGGTGCCTTCGGACGGTTAGGTGGTCGTGATGGCAGATCCGCAAGTCAGGTCTTCGGACCTCGTTGAAATCGCTCGCAGAAGCGGCGAGTTTCGCAAGCATTATGGTGTCGTGCTCGGAGCATTTCTGTACCTCAGTTCGATCAGCGCGGCGCGGCCGCGCTCGATCTGGTGGAGCGGGGTGTTGACGGCTCTGGTCGGTGCAATGGCCCTGTGGATCAAGAGCCGCAGCGGCGGTGGCTGACCTGCGGTCCGGAGTTCAAGGGGCGGCCGTGACGTCCTCCTTATCAGGGCCACGCATTACGATCTGCAGCAGATCATCGGGCAGGGGGCGCTGCAGCGCCTTCGCCTCATCCCAGGAAGCGCGCATCCAGACATCACGCTGCTCCGCGGTGGTCAGGATGACAGGCATTGCCTTTGGATGGATCGGCTCGACAATCGCATTGGGCGACGTCGTCAGGAAGCCGAAGACGAGGTGAGGGCCGGGGATCGGCTTCGACTTGGTGCCGCGGTCGCCTCTGAACTCGGTCCAGATCCCGGCGAAACAGAACAGCGGCCGGCTTTGCTCGAGCGCGAACCAGACGACGTCTTTCTTCTTGGTCTCGGGATTTGGCTCGGGGGCGTACTCCGCGAAACTGTTCGCCGGCACGAGACTGCGATGCTCCGGCTTCAGCCAGCCGCGCCAGTGCGGCGAGGAGGTGTTGCGGATGTTGGTCACCGGCGGCCCCCCGGTCTTGGGTGGAGGAGGCATGCCCCAGCGCATCAGCATCATTTCCGCGGCGTCGCTGGCATTGCGGATCACCGGTGCGGGGTAGTCTGGAAACACACCGGGCATCGGCGCAAGATTGCCGACATAGCGATTCATGTGCCTGAACAGGCCGGCGATCGCCGCCTGGTTGGTCGTGATCGAATAGAGATTGCACATCCGGCGTCGTCTATCTCGTGTGGGTCCGAAACCGCCCCCGCGTGAAGGCGTGCGAAACTGCCTTTCTCAATTCTACAATCTCGGCTTCCAGGAAATTGTTCGCAACGATCTGGGCACGAATGGTTGCGCGCAGATCGCCGCCGCAAACAGCGATCGCCTGATCGACGGCAGCCTCAAGTCCATCGTCCTGTTCGTTCGGCTTGGAAACCGAGGACATTTGGTCTTGTTTCCGGGTTGACCGTCGATGACTCATGTTCTTATTTTGTTCTCATGGAGTCAAGCTGTCCGTATTTAAGCCCCGGTGTCCTAAGTTGATTTTGGGAGTGTCCTAGTTCGGATTAAGCGAACGGAAGCCGTAGCTTGGCCGCTGTTCTCAATAGGACCACCGAGAGCGCCATTGGATGTTCTGGCCCCATCAGTTTCCCTGGGACGCCATCCGTTCTTGATTTAGCTCAACGAGCGGAACAGCGACGGTGTCCGGGGTTCTCCGTGGGTGAACGGAGTGCCAGTCTCCCAGTTAGCGCGGTTTGTATACCGCGATGACTTGGTGGAATTCGTCATCGTCGTCGACGGTCAAAAGACCAACGATCATCCAGCCTGTGCACAAGCCGAAAACCATCAGCGCCATTTTTAGCCACGGTCTCATAAAGGCTAACATGCTCCGAGAACCAGCTATTTACCACTCCACGGCGCTTGCCATGGCACAAATTGCACTAGCGGCCATCCGGCATTCAGGAATAGGGTTTCAACCCCAACCGTAGGGGTTGTGTCATGGGCAGTGACATACTTAAAGGCGCTTGCATTGTTCTGTTCGGACTAAGTCCACTCATCATCGTCGGCATAGTGATGTTCGCGCCGTGACGGCGCTGATACTGAGCCCGCGTGAAAAGAAGCTCCTGAGACGCATGGCTCTCGGGCGGCGCGATGCTGAGATTGCCGTGCAGATCGGCGGCACCGAAGCGCAGGTATCGGTTCAGCGCCTTCGCTTGCTTAGGAAGCTAGAAATCCACTCTCAAACTCAGATCGTGGACGCAGCGAAAAGATTGGCTGGTTGGCCAGCAGTAGCCTTTCACAAACCTGGCTCGGAGCATCGGGCTCGGTAGATGGCCCCAGCAACGGCCCCCATGCCCCCAAAGTTGCTGGGGCCGCTCAATAGTAAGGCCGCCTCAGTTGGCGGCCTCTTCGTCTGATCCGGTCATACCACGAGCGACGCCCTTAAGAGAAAGGGCACGTCGACGCCACCATGGCGCGAGCCCGCAGCCCGGAATACCCCGCAATCCGCCTTAAGGAGGCCGTCGAGCGGGTCAAGATGCTTGGGTTGCCGACTGATACCCGAGTCACAGAGATTTCTGGGTGGTGCATACAGGGCACAGCTCCGGCAGCGCCATCATCGATGGCACGGACCCAAGCAACCACAGGCTAAAGAAAGCCCCCTAATCCGAAAGCCCGCCGCGATGGCAGGCTTTTTCTTGCACCGAAGAAACGCCCCAGCGAGGGCCAAATGAAAAGGGGCCGTGTCGCGAGACGGCCCCTCTACCGGAAATTTGAAAATTGCTTCGGAATGAAATCTAGCCCCGGCAAGAGCAAAATTAGCGCCCAATGACGTTGAGGTGGATTCCGTAGAATCCCGGTGACGAGATGTCGCCGAAAGAAAAGGCCCCAGCGCCCGGGAGAGCGCTGAGACCACATCCATGAGGTACGACAGTTCAGTCGATCAGAAGCCAGCCTAAGCTGACGATGAACGCGACGAGCGCATCCGTCTCCGGGGAATTGACGCGCCGGAGAGCAGCCAGTTCTGCCGCGGCGACGACAAGTCTTCAGTATCGCTGTGGCGCGCAGGCGGCAAACGACCTCGACGCCTTTATCGGCCGACGATCGGTCGACTGCATACCGCTCAACCTCGATCCATATGGTCGGACGGTGGGGACCTGTTCGGTCGGCGGTGCCGATCTCGGGGAATGGCTTGTGCGCAGTGGCCTTGCACTGGATTGGCCTCGATACTCGAAGGGCAGATATGACGCAGCTCAGCAGGACGCAGAGCGCGCCGGTCGAGGTATCTGGAAGGGGAGCTATGTGGAGCCGTGGCTCTATCGCGCCTGCATCCGGGCGAATGGTAAGCCGTCCTCCTGCTTGGACGATGCGAACGCGCATCCTTGATACAGGCGGACAATCCGGTTGTTGGCGGAAGTGACGCTAGCCTGGTTTGGGCGACTCACGTTACCAAATCGCCCTCGATTGCCTTCACTGCACAACGGGGACGACATGGTTGCAGCCACTCCTAAATTGCCAACTTCGGGTTACGGGCTCGAAGTGGATGGCCGGTTGAAAGTCGAATTCTCAACCCAGGCCGGCGCCAGGGCAGGTGGCGAAGAGCTCAAGAAGCGTTTTCCAAGGCTTCAGGTGAGAATCTATGACGCGGAAACCAAGGCTCGGGAGGAAATCCGGTTTCCCTGAACCCCGCGTCTTCTCAGGATTTAGTTTGCGCGCGTGCGGCTTCGCCGCGGCGGGCCCTCGTGAACCGAGCCGCGTGGCGGCTCGGCCATCCGGCTTTGATCCCTTCTGTAATCCGAACTGGAAGGTCAAGCCATTTTAAGGCAACGGTGTCTCGTTTTGAGGTAAGCGGTCACCTCCGCCTCAAATGTTGCGGTCTCATTTTGATCCCCAAGGCATACGTCCGGGTCGACCAAGTGCGTTTGCTCCGATCGCGTGCATTGCGAGCGCCATGCCGATCGTGCGACGACGCGTGATCAGTCGCCTATATTCACTCGATCGCTCCCCATGTACTATCCTTGGAGCCATCGCAGATCGAGAACATAAGCAACTGCTTCCTGGCCATGCACCAATGACCCGTTTACCCAAAGCGATGCGAGAGAAAATTCTCCGGCGTGAAGGCGCTCTCACTGAAGCCGAGGCGGCCGCTTACGTTGGTGCCAAAACGTTAGCGGAGTTCCGTCGTTTGTGTCGGACCGGGCTGCTCGGAGACCCAATCCCTGGCACTACGCTGTGGGATCAAAATGAGCTGCACCGTTCCGTCTCGGAGTGTCGACCCAACCCCGAGCATCGACTCCGTATAGAGAGCAAACAATCGCGACCAGCGAGATCGAGACGCAAGGCATGATCGGTTTCGCGACTGTTGGAAGGGTAACGTCAAATCGTTCCCCGCGCCCCAATCTCACGGTCTACCGTCCAACAAGCGGTCGACTAGGCGGGTTCGCTTGCAGGGAACGCATCGTCTCGCGCGGCGGGCTGAGCCGGTGTGTCCAGACTATCTCCTCAACGATGGGGGCGACGGGCCTTGCTAATCCATAATTTCGATTCCGGCCCCTGCCTTCGGCCGGTCACGCTCTACTCGTAGGCGTGCGCCTGCGACCGGATCCGCGAAGGGTCTCCGCCCATTGGGTGACGATCGTTGCCGCTTACTGCTTCTGCCTGGTCCGCGCTTTTGTTCGGAGTCGACCAAAAAGGTGCGCTCCATAATGGGGTCCGGCGAGGCGAGGTCGTCCAAGCTCACAGCGCGTGCTGAAACGCACAGGGATCGAAACGGACTGACCTTCCCCACGTCCTCGGCAGAGCAGATGGCTACGCCGGAACGATTCTTAAGTTGCGCTCGAAGCCGATGGCTGGCCGAAGCGGAAGTCTGTGCCAGTCACCCACATACAGTGCATAATAGCCAGCTTTCTGGCTACCGCCACGCATGCTTTCTTCGCCCCTATGCGTTTGGCGAGCTTCATGCCCCACGCGCGCAGAACGGACCATTTCTTCGCGATCCGAAGATGCGAGTTTGCCGCTTCGTATAGAGCGTGGCGCATCAGCTTGTCACCGCATTTGCTGATATTGCCAGACCGGTCGATCTCGCCAGACTGATCGACACGAGGCGTCAGTCCCAAGTGCGCCGCTACGGCCCTCGAGTCCTTGAACCGCCCAGGATCGTCAATCGTCGCCTTGAACGACAAGCTTACGATTGGCCCTACGCCCGAGACTGTCATCAAACGTCTACAGACCTCATCTTTGCGTGCTATTTGCGAAAGCTGACGATCCAACAGAGCTTTTTTCGCTCGCATAGCGTTACGCACGTCGAGTAAGGGCTCGATCGCCGATCGCAACTCTGGTGCATCAGCGAGCATGGCTTCGACCTTGGCGGCGAAGCGGGCCCGATGCAAAAGCCCAGCTTGAGGCCATGCACCTTTAACAAGCCGCGAATGGTGTCTTCGATCGCCAGCATGTGATCGACGAACTTTCGACGGGCAATCAAAGTCGTCCTCAGAGTCTGACTCAAAATAAGTCTTTGAAAATCAAGGGACGCGGTGTCGGGCTCTTAGGAGGTAATAGATTCCTCCCGATCGGAATCCTCTACGAATTAAGCGCTTTCGCAACAGCGATCTGAGGTTTCTGTTCCGATGATGCCCGCCGCAAGATGTTGAAATGACTCGATTTCATTTTCGGTCAGGCTCTCAGGATCTGCGAAGCCTTACTCTTGACGTGCACCGCCCGGTAGTGGCCAAGCCTCATCATCTCGGCAATGCCACGCGCATCGCTACGATCCGTCTTGTTAGGCCGAGAGGACAGAAAACGCTGAGCGTGCCGCGTTTCTATACACACAATCTGAAAGCCGCTCTCGAGCAGTGCGCCGTAAAGCCATTCTGACAAAGGGCAGGCCTCAGTAACGACCAGCGCGATTCTCTGGCGCCATCCGACCAAGACTTTGACGAGTGCGGTCGGCTCACTCTCGGTCTTACCTTCCCATACCGGCGAGCCGTCTGCTTCCACGACACAGATCGAAGTTGTTTTCAGAGAAGCATCAAGTCCGACGAACAAAGCCATTTTGCGTCTCCTTGCTGGGCCGAATCAGTCCCAGACCAAGGTAGCGAAGGCTGGGATCGGATTACCCCAGCTCGCGCGCCATCATGTGTCGCTCGCCGGAGGCACTCGCCCGCGGGCCCCGCCGTCTTGGCATGCCGGCGTCGTTATCACTGTCCCGTGTTCGGGTACCTTGTTGACCGGTCTTGCGACTGCAGTCGCCTCGGGGCCCGCGGCCATTGCATGCCCGCGTCGCTATCACTGGCCCGTCGGCGGCTGCCTTTCTTGGCTTTCTCACACTCACCTTGAGTCCCAACCTCTGCCGAGCTGTCCAGCGTTCTCATCGATGAGAGGGAAGGGGCTCCGCCCCTCGCGCGCGCCAGGGTAGAGCGCCGGCTATGCCGGCGCCGACCCGAGAGGTCTCCCCGGTCTTCCGCGCTTTGCTCATTTGCCGACCTTGGACGACGTGAGATGCGCTTGTGCAGACCCGCTCTTGCGAGCGGCCCTGTTCGGGCGGGCGAACCCCCTCCACTCGGGTCGCCCTGGCACTTGCTACCCCCGGTCTCGCCGACGGGCAGGGTTGCAGCGCAGCGCTGCGCTTCAACCTCAGTCCCTCAGGAGAATGACCGTGAACATGCTGAACCTTTCCCAGAGCGAACAGTCTACGTCAGGCGGCTTCCGCGTGGACGTATCGCGCGGCCAGCGGATTGGCCGCGTATCGTCCGAATGGTTTGCGCGCCCGGATGACGAACGGTTTCTAAATTTGCCGAACCTCTATGAGGTCGTGCGGGGCCGCGCCGAACGCGCGCAGGCGCGGACGGTGGAGACCCGGGCCATCCAGGTGGAGGCGAGCCCGGATATTTCGGGGCGGCTGGCCCTGACCGTGCCAGGACGCGACGGGGCGGTGACACCGACGCATTGGAGCTTTGGTCAGTTGTGCACGCTCGTTGGTGCGCCGACGTCCTATCTGCGGCAGCTTCCTGCGGCGCTGTCCGCGATCAACCTGCAACACGGCTTGCTCTCGCACCGCGCCGAGCTCGTGAAAACCTTGGAGAGCAACAGCGGATGCGTCGAGCTTCGTGCTGTGACCGGGCCGGACTATGGCCGGATCTGGGACCACGAACTTGTCGCCGCGGTGATGACGATCGCAGGTAACGGCACAGGCGATACGCGGTGGAAGGTGCCGGGCGTGCTGGATTGGGCGACCATGACCCATAATCCCTTTGTAGACGTGACCAGGGACACGACGACGCTCTACGCCAGCGACCGCGACGTGTTCCTATTCCTGGTCGACGACACCAACCCGATCGAGGCGGGGCGTTTAGCGGACGGATCGCCGGATTTGTACTTCCGGGGATTCTATTGCTGGAACAGTGAAGTCGGCAGCAAGACGCTCGGGATTGCAAGCTTCTATCTCCGCGCCGTCTGCATGAACCGCAATCTATGGGGCGTGGAGAATTTCGAGGAAATCACGATCCGGCATTCGAAATTCGCCGCGCAACGCTTTGCGCGTGAAGCGGCACCCGCGCTGACGAACTTTGCCAATTCGTCGCCCGCGCCCTTCGTCGCAGGGATCAGGGCGGCCCGGGAGCGGATTGTTGCTCGCACTGACGAGGACCGGGCGAGCTTTCTGCGCAGAGGCGGGTTTTCCAGATCCGAAATCTCGAAAATCATCGAGACCGCCCTCGACGAAGAAAATCGCAAGCCGGAAAGTATCTTTGATTTTGTGCAGGGCATCACCGCGCTTGCCCGCGGCAAGGCGCATCAGGATGCTCGGCTTGAACTGGAGGGCAAGGCAAGGCGCCTGATGGAACGCGCAATTTGACGACATGAGCTGCGCAACCAGTTGCCGGTTGCGTGGCCTTGTCGGCCTGGTGCATCGTCGCCGATTTCGGCAAGCCGGATCGACGACGATGACGTGTCCTCCGCGCCCGACGCTCGCCCGGCCTTCGGCCCGGCTCGCCGCCAACAGTGCCGCACTATCGGGCCCAGGTTATCCATCGACCATGGCTCATGTTTGGCGCTTGAGAAGATCGGCTGCCCAGAGGCCATCGGACGGCGTTGTCTCGCGGAGCATTTCACCACGGAGACGTTCGGCGGATGGAAGTTGCACCGTGGTCGCTGATGATGAGTCAGCTGTGCAGATCACACCTGCGAAGAGTTCTGCAGGATATGCACGAAACCCGCGCTGCCCAAGCCGGCGTTTTGTTGCAGCCCGGTGCGAGCTCCTTCAACCTGGCGCCGACCAGCGATGCCGCGAAGCTGCCATGTGAGTTCCGCGATCTGGGCCAGTCCTGTAGCCCCGAGCGGATGGCCCTTGGACAGCAGGCCGCCGGACGGATTTACGACAATGTTTCCTCCATAGCTGCCCCGGCCTTCGATGATGAATCGTTCGATCTCGCCTTCGGAGCAAAAGCCAAGCGCTGAATACATCAGCGCCTCGTTGCTGGTGAAGCAGTCGTGCAGCTCGACGACGTCGATGTCCTTCGGTCCGACCCCGGCATTCTCATAGGCCTTATCTGCAGCGTCCCGACCGAGCGCACGGAACATAAGATCCAATGGATCGCCCGAAAAATGTTCAGTGCGATCGCTTATCCACCCAGATCCGATAACGCGCACATTTCTCTGCAAGCCGTGCCGCGCTGCGAACCTTGGCCCGCATAGGACTGCGGCCGCCGCGCCACAGCTTGGCGGACAAGCGAACAGCTTGCGCAGGCCTCGAAAGAGCAAAGGGCTCGCCAAGACGTCATCTTCCTGTAACGGTGTTCGAAACAAGGCGTATGGATTGGCTGCGGCGTGACAGCGTGCCTTAACCGCAATCTTGGCCAGGGCTCGATCGTCGACGCCGCAACGCTGCTGCAGCAATTCGACCTGACAACCAAAGAGCTGGATCGCCGGCGGTTTTGCACGATCATCGACGGTCAGGTCCATCATTTCCGCCACACGGGCCAGGTGCGGGCCAACCGGATTGGGTCGATCACCGAATACCACGTCCAGTGCGCCGGGGGCCATTTGCTCAAACCCCAGTGCCAGGATGCATGCGTCCGGCTGATTGCGGATCGTCTCGACCGCAAGCGCAAATGCGGTCGAGCCGCTGGCGCAGTTATTGTTCACGTTGATGATCGGGATCCCTGTTGCGCCCAGGTGACCGAGCGCAGCTTGGCCGGCGCAGCTGTCACCGTATACGTAACCCGCATAGGCCCGTTCAAGGTCGGCATATACGATACCAGCATCGTCCAGAGCTGCGCGCGCGGCTCCGGCACCCATAAGATCGTAACTTTGATTTTGACCGGGCTTGGCGAAGGGGATCATGCCAACCCCCGCGATCAGGACATCAGCCATGCTGCTCCACCTCAATTCACTGCGCGTGTCCGCCCGTGCCAATAGGTTGCCCTCAGCTCGGTCTTGAGCACCTTCCCGGCCGCGCTGCGCGGCAGGTCCTCGACAAAATCCACGCTCTTGGGCGCCTTGACGCCCCCAAGGCTTTGTTTGACCAGGGCGATCAGCTCCGCTTCCGTTGCTTTGGCAGCAGGCTTGAGCTGAACCACAGCCTTCACGGCCTCGCCCCACTTGTCGTCCGGTACTCCGATGACCGAACAGTCTTGCACGGCCGGATGAGCGGTCAGGACCTGCTCAATCTCGTTGGGAAAGATGTTGAAGCCGCCCGAAATGATCATGTCCTTCTTGCGGTCGACGATCGTGACATAGCCTTGCTCGTCCATCACCCCGATATCGCCGGTGTGATGCCAGCCAAACCGGCGGATAACTGCAGTCGACTCAGCGTCGTTGTAATAGCCGGGCGTAACCAGGGGCCCGCGCACGCAGATTTCACCGGCTCTCCCGCGCGGCAACTCTGCTCCAGCGTCGTCGAGAATGGCGACCCTGTTCCATACGCCGGGTCGTCCGACACTGTGCAGGCGGTCGATGTCGATTTCACCTCCGGCGCCCAGATAGTCCCATGGCGCCTTGAGGCAGATCGCAGCCGGACATTCGGCCTGACCGAACGTTTCCGACAACACCGGCCCGAATGCTCCTATGGCTTCCTTCAGTTTCTCAAGCGAGGAGGGCGCCGCTGCCACCAGCAGATGCCGCAGCGATCCATAGTCGTGCCGGCCAAGGTCGGGGTGAGCCAGCACCATGTAGAGCACCGTCGGCGGAAGGAAGAGATGGGTGATGCGGTGTTCTTGAATCGCCTCGAGAATGGCGCCGGCATCAGCCTTTGCCATGATGACGTTGCATCCACCCCGGCTAAAATGGAGGCAGCCGAGAATGCCGGCCGAATGCGTCATCGGAGCCACGACAAGATGCCGCGCGCCCTCGTAGTAACCGAAGTGGCTCATGAAATTACTGAACATTGCCGCGATATTGCCGTGAGTGATCATCACTCCCTTCGGCTGACCGGTTGTTCCGCCTGTTGGGAAGATCGCAAACATGTCATCCGGCGCGTATTCGCCGGTGAGATCGCTCGCCTGCTCCTGACTCGTCCAGGCATCGAGCGAAGGACCCAGTAGGCTTTCGGCGTCGAGGCAGACAGTGGCGCGCAGTTCAGGGACTTCCGGAAGGATGTGTTGTGCGTCCCTCTCATGGACCTGGCTGAAGAACAACAGCTCACCATCGAAGCGTCGTAGAAGGTCAGCGTTAACCGCTGGCGGATTGCGGGGATTGAGCGGAAGCCAAGTTGCTTCGGCGCGCATCAGCCCGATCAGGGTCACGAATGCAATGCTGCTATTGGGCGCCAAGATGCCGATCTTGGCGCCCTTACCAAATCCATGTTCCCGAATCGCTGCCGCGATCCGGCGCGTCAGACGATCAGCCTCTCGATATGTCAACATCTCGCCGCTTGCGAGATCGTGGAAAGCGACCTCGTCGGGATGATAGGCGACGCCCTGATCGAAGTGATCGATGATTCGCATAAGAGCTCACTGCTTAAGGTCGACAAGATTGGTACCGTATTGTGCTTACTGGTACCATCGGGGACTTGTCAACATGGCTCTGGGTTTTCCGCCCGGTGGCGCGCTATATCGGAAGACCTGCAACGAGGAGAGATATGGATGGGCCAAGGCACGCGCCGGAGCGAGGACCGCCAGCATGGGCGTCATAGGGAGATCCTGGATGGGCTCGAAGAGATATTCCTAACTGAGGGGTTTCAGACACCGACCGTTGCTGATCTTTGCGCGCGATTGCACTGCTCGAAGCGTTCGCTATACGAGATCGCGCCCACCAAGCCTGAGTTGTTTCTACTGATTCTGCGACGGGTGCTCGATCGTATCCGGCGACTCGGCATGCGCGGCGCGCTTGAGAAGGAAGATCCGCAGGCGCGTATCCTCGCTTATTTGCAGCCGGGCATCACCGAAAGCTCCCGAGCGACCCAACGCTTCAATGAGGATTTGAGAGCTTTTGAAGCTGCGCGGCTGATGCTTGAGGAACACCAGAAGGAGCGGGTAGCGGTATTGCGCGATATAATTGAAGACGGCATCAAGAAGGGGCACTTCCGAACGTTGCATGCGCACTTGGCTGCCGAAATCTACTTGGCCGCGGCGAGACTAACCAACCAGCCCGAGGTACTTGCCGCTGCTGGACTCACCATGAGCGAAGCCTTTGCGGAGCTCCCGGACTTGCTCTTCCACGGGCTGTTCAAGCGCAACGACGACGCGCCTCGGCGCGCGGCGCCCAAAAGCCGTTAAGGTACCTTCAGCTTTCCGAATGCGGATATGGACGGCGGCGAGCTCGACTCGAGGGCCGCTGGCGGCCGATTTTTGCACGCCCTTGACCGATTTGCTGCGCTAGCCGCTTGACAGCGAACTGGTACTGGATTATCGATTTTGGTACCAAGAATGCGTTGGGCAAGTGCGAGTCAACGTGACGATGGGGAGGCGGCGATCGCGGAACGGACGCGACCTCGTGTTGGTCATCCGCGCGCCGGAGCTCTCCTTACGCCTTGCCGGAAGAGAGGAGACACCATGAGGCGCTTTGTTGTTGGAAATGATGGGGGCGGAAGGTCAGATGTTCTGGCCGTCGATGACATTTCAGATCTGCCGCACCTCGGCTTTAACGTGTTCGGTCGTGATCTATGGATCACCCACGAGACTCCAGCAGATCTGTCCTGTTCGCGAGACCCCACGGTCGGCGCGACGATCCAGCACGAGCCCCCGGACGGAGGCACAGTTTTTCGCGTTGTTCGTTTCAGGCCCAATCCGGAGCCCCACTCGGCTGCGGAAGTCGAGGCAATGCATCGATCGATCCAAAGTGTGCATGTGCCGTCTCGCGAAGAGATCGAAAGGTCGAAGCACAGCTCCATGCACAAGACCGACACCCTCAACTATTTCATGATCGCCTCCGGACAGGTCTGGATGTTGACCGAGGGACGGGACGTTCTTCTTCAGGCCGGTGATGTGGTCGTGCAAAACGGTGGGATGCATGGCTGGCGCAATGATGGTCCCGACGATTGCGTATTGGTCGGTGTACTCGTCGATGGAAAGGTCTCGGCATGAGGCTAGTCACCTTCAGCGTCCAGAGCAGGCGTTCAGTTGGGGCACTCCTGGCCAACGACAGGATTGTCGATCTTACCGCGTCAACTGCGGCGGATTCTCGGGCCTCGGGCTGGTTCAGATCGATGCAAGACATGATTGAGGGGGGCGCGGAGGCACTTAGCCTCGCGCGACAAATCATCAGCCACCCTTCTGCCGCGGCCATTGTGCCGATGGTCGAGGCGAAGCTGCTCGCGCCATTGCCGCGCCCCGTTCGCATGCGCGACTGCAACATGTTTACGGAGCATGTGGAACGTTTCTTTGAGCGCAAGGACCAACTCGAAGCCGAGGCCGCAGCCGGCTCGGATCAGGCGGCAGCTCAACTCGCCGTTGCCAAACGGCTACGCTTTGATCTGCTCCTTGAGCGGCTGACCTACTATACGGTAGACCCTTTGTCCGTATCGGGCCCGGATGAGGATATTCAATGGCCCACTTATTCGATGGCTGCGGACTTTGAGCTGGAGTGGGCCGTCGTCATCGGGACGCGGGGCAAGGATATTCCGCTGAATGCGGCGAGAGACCACGTCTTCGGGTACACGATCTTCAACGATTGGAGCGCCAGAGACGAACAACTGATCCACATGGAAATGGGGATTGGGCCCGGCGGCGGTAAAGATTTTGATGGAGCGGTAACTCTTGGGCCGTGCATCGCGACCTCAGACGAGTTTCGCGACGTGTCCGACGTACGCATGATTGCGAGAGTTAACGGCGAGGAATGGACCAACCGGTCCTCCCGGCATATGCGGTTTACCTTCGAGCAAGCAATCGTTGAGATGAGCCGCTCCCGCACCATTTACCCTGGCGATATCTTCGCGTCCGGTACGGTTCTCGGAGGTAGCGGTGTCGATCACGGCCGCTCACTGAAGGACGGCGACGCAGTCGAGCTTGAGGTCGAGGGCATCGGTGTATTGCGAAATCGCGTGCGCATAGCGACGCGCAGCTCGGGCTGATCGGAGGCGATGAACTTCGAATGGGATGGACGCTCGAACTCCTCCAACCTTGGAGAGACGATATGGATTGATCAAGTGGGTCCTGTTCCGAATTGCCAATCCAAAACTGTGATCTGACCTGCATCGCATCTTAGTCCGGAGCGTCGGTCGAACTCCGCAAGTTCGTTGCGATGTGAAGCATCGGGGCACATGATCAGCAGCACGTCTTGATCGTTGGCGAACGCGCCTATCTCTTGGGCTGCAACGCTCCAACCCGCCACCAACGCGAAGAGCCAGCTCTCCGACGGTAATTCCGTCGGCGAGGAGAGCTGCGCCGTTTTGTGAGATCTCAGCGCCAGCCAGCCTGGTGGTTCTCACCATGCGTGCAGCAACGCTTTCAGGATGATTGCAAGAGCCAACGAAAACATTTGTCAAAGGGAGGATAGAAATGAATCAACAACGGGCTGTTACCGGAGATCAAACGGTCGCGTCACCAAGCGAGGTTCAGCTGCATCGAGCCTGGTATCGAGCGTTTTGCGTGGGTTCGTTAAGCATAGCTGCGCTTGTCGTGAGCGACATGTCGGCTCGGGCCGAATTCGTCGAACACAAGACAAGGCCTGGTGAGGCAATAACCGATGGACACGCAGCGCGCGCAGCTCCCGCCGGTAAGAACGCCAGCAATATTCGAAAGCGCGCATTGCGGCAAGAACTTGCGTCGGCTGCGGACGGCTCTGATCGGAAGATTGTTGATACGACGACGAGCCAGCGTACGGATCTGCGTGAGCTCAATAAGCGCCATGGGGTCAAGGGCTGGAATATCCCGTTCCCTTCCTACAGCGATTCGCTTCTGCGTGATGAAGGCGGCTGGCGATCAGCATTGGCCTCAGCGGGCTTTGGTTTCCAAGCTTATAACATCGCGGTCTTTGAAGCCAATATGCTGGATACACCGCGGCAGGTGCCGAGCAATTATCCGCCTTGCACATCACGCTACTCTCAAGCGACCGGCGCGATCTGCGCGGGCAACCAGACCTATTTCGGTCAACGTCCCAGCTATATCAATGAAACGATCGCTTGGCTTACCTACGATATGAGCCGCTGGGGTGTTCCCGACGGACAATTGATGGTGGCGGGGCTGTACAGCGCGGGCAACGATGTGGGGTACCTGCCAAATTCCCTCCAGCTCTATCAGCTCGCCTGGTATCAAACGTTCCTCGACAAGAAGCTGGAAATAAAGTTCGGCTATGTGACCAACACGACTGAGTTTATCGGCACTTTCGTTGGTTCGAATCTTGCCAGTACGTTCGGGCCCAGTGGCTCGATCCCCATCCAGCTGGGTATGTCGATTAGTCCGACCCCGAGTTTCAGGACAACCTGGCACGTCACGGATACGATTTATAATCAAGCTGCTGTGCAACGCAGCCTGCCGATAAATAGCGTCACCGGGAACGTCATCTTTGATGAAGCGCTGACGAACCCGGCAGGCATCAACTGGAATGGACCAAAGGGCACCAGGGAGCTCTTCATCGAAGAGCTCGGCTACAAACAGCCGGCAAGCCCGGGCAATCCCCAGACATGGCTGCGGCTCGACCTTCTCTACAACACTTCAACCTTCCGCGATTTTTCGCACCTACCGGCAAATCCGGGCGCAACGCGCGACGGCAACTTCGGCGTGACCTTTCTGGCCGATCGACAATTGTGGCAGCAGGACCGCTCGTCACCATTAGCCGCCGCTCGCGGCCTATATGCCGGCATATCGGTCATGTACGCACCGCCCGAAGCGACCGGTATTTCCCAATACTATGAGGGGCGGGCGTACTGGATTGGCCCATTTGACAACCGTCCGACCGACATGTTTTCCCTCGTCGCCGCTCGCAATGTTGTGAGCCACTATCTATCGGACGCAACCAACCGGTTCTCGGCGCTTACCGGAGTGTTTGCCGCCCGAACCTCCAATTCAGTCACGGCGACCTATACCGCGCATCTCATGCCCGGTCTCTGGGGTACGATTGGGGTAGGCTACACCGATCACCCAAGTCTCGCGTATTTCAAGACCGAGGGACCCTCATTCAACGTTCTCGCTTCTCTGCTCGTAAACATGTAGTGGCGCGTCATTTGATGCCATTGATTGGATCGCCAGATCTCGGGATCCAATCAATGGCAAACGTCGGCACCGTATGGCCAAGCCGGGCTGCGGAAACCATTGACGCAGCCCTGACGTGGAATTGAGTGGGGCGATCGCCTGGCGGCCGGCGTTGCGCGATGGCGAAGGCCGCTTGCCGCCTGCCGATGGCGTGTCTCGTGTTTCAGCTGGGGACCTGACCGGGCCGATGGCTCAATGATGACAGCGGTCGATCGTTTATTTCAGGAGTTCGTCGATGCTATCTGGACGGTAGACGACGAGCAGGGGTTCGAAAAGGTCGCAAGACGCCTGACCCAGCGGCTTGGATTTCGATGGTTCGCCTATCTGCAAATTACCAACGACGCGCCAACGCTCGTCTCCTCCTATCCGAAGGCATGGACCGGGCGATACTTCGAACTTGGCTATCAGAGACTTGATCCCGTTGTGCGTCGAGCTCGTTCGGAAAATGAAGTTTTCTGCTGGGGTGACGGTGCACCCAAACCTGTCGGGACAAAGCAACAGCGTAGTTTCTTCGAAGAGGCCATGACGTTTGGCATCAGGTCTGGCGTCACAGTCCCGATTAGGGGCGGCTACGGACGGATGGCGGCGTTCACGTTGGCCACTGACGAGCCCGCCGCCTCAACGAGCCGGCTTGTCGCCGGTTCCAAGACCGCTGTTCACCTTGCTGGGCTCTATTTTCATGCCCACGCAGCCGCGCGTCTGAGAATGCCGACGCAAGGCACCACCACTCTTACCCAGCGCGAGCGTCAATGTCTTGCCTGGGTCGCCCGGGGCAAGACTGTCGCGGATATCGCCGTCCTCGTTCAGATCTCACCGCGTACGGTGGTGTTCCATCTCGAGAACGCTCGGCGCAAGCTGGACGCCGCAACGATCGCCCAATGCGTCGGCGAAGCGCTGCGCCGGGGGCTATTGCCCTGATTTCACCGCGCGCGGTCGGGATCACGACCCACACCAAATCGAGTCTCTTCCTCACTTGAGGAAGGGCATCTTCGATTGCTGAAATTGGCTCACTCTTGATAAGAGTGGATCTAGCTTCGCCTGTATCGGCTTCAGACCTGCAAGATTCGACAGGCGCGCGATCCGTTCGCCTCTGGCTTTGTGACGTCCTGTTCTCAAGCAGGAGGTCCTCATGCAAGTCGTTGTTCTCCGCCATCATCAGTTCGGGCATCATCTCGATCTGCTTGCCGCAATGTTTCGCCTGCGCCGGCGCGTGTTCAAGGATCGCCTCGATTGGACAGTGTCGGTATCGGGCGAGTTCGAAATCGACGTCTATGACGCGCTCAACCCGACCTATCTGTTGATTACGACGGAGACCCGGGACGTCGTGGCATCCGTTCGGCTGCTACCAACCACGGGGCCCACCATGTTGACCGACACGTTTTCATCCCTGCTCGCAGGCCAGCCGGCACCACGAAGCGAGCAGATCCTCGAAAGCTCCCGGTTTTGCGTCGATACCGCCCGCGCTCCCGAGGCGACGGAGGGCGGGCTCAATCGCACGACGTTCTTGCTGTTTGCGGCTATGATCGAGGGCATGCGGGCCGCCCGAGCGGATGCGATCGCAACTGTTACCGACGTACGCATGGAGCGCATTCTCAGGCGCGCCGGATGGCCGCTGGAGCGGATCGCACCAGCGCAGCGGATCGGCCAAACCATGGCTCTGGCGGGCTTCCTGCGGAATTCGGATGCTGCGCTAGCCGCGATGTACCGACATGCAGCTGTCGAAGGCCCTGTGCTTCGGGACGAGCCGCTGCCTCTCGCTGCCGCCTGACTCCGACACCTTTCCGCTCTCTATCGGTCATTCGGTCCATTTCTCAAGTCAAAACGATGCTGGCAGATCCGCGGCAAAGTCGTCTGGTCCTGATCAATCCCGGGCGTAACAGGCCCGGGACCGCATCCGCTGAACGCGCTGATGCTCGGCAGGAGAGCATGGCGCTCCTGCCGGCGGTGTTCGAGGTTTTTGGGGTCACGGCTAACGTGCTCGGTGAGTACGAACCGCCATGGGCCAGCCAGTTTCGCGGTCTTGCTGCGCTACCCGAGGCGGATCCTCTGGAGCTCTGGCGCAGCGACAGTTTCATGGCGAGCCTGACATCCGCAGATACGAGCCTGGTCTTGGTTGCCGGAGCGTGGCTGGAGGAGGAAGTCCTGATCGCCGCGCTCGAGGGCACGAGGCTTGGTTACGATGTGCGAGTGCTTGCGGATCTCTCCCTCTTTCGCCGCGAACAGGAGCACCTGCATGCTCTCGATCGCTTGTCGCTGCACGGAATTCCGGCAACGACGATTCGCCAGACCATGCTTGAATGGGCGGCGTGCCTTGGTTGTCCGAGCGCAATACAGAAGGTGCGGCAGCTTCTCGCCAGTCCGGAATGCGGACCGTCTTGAGCGCGTCCACTTACAGATGGCGCAATTGACGCGCGGGTCGATCGAACGGTGGCGCCCGAGGTTCCATCGCGGTCATTGCGGCGAGCAGCTGCGCGGACTAGATGGCGTCCCGCGAAGACCCCACAGGCCCAGCTCGGAGAGCGTTAAGCGTTTGCTCAGATGCAACCGGGCCTGCCGATTCGGCCGCCGTGGGCTCCGTCGCTTGTCGGGAGCTCCGAGTCGTGAATCAAACCCTAACGCTGCAGGAAATAAGCTTGCGGCGCAGCCTCCGCGACTCAGACTATGAGTCCGGCTCGATCCACGGAAGGAACTGGACGGAGCCGGCCCATGCCAAATGCATTCAGCATCTTTGTTGACGGCGGTGCCATGGTGAAGCGGTGCGTTGCGCAGTGTGTGGTCGGAGGGGCGACATTGACCGCGACGCTGGTGATGCTGGTGCGGGTCGTTTCCTCGCTGACGGTCGGGACGCCTTAGGGGGCGGACCGGACATATGGATCGGCTATCCCAAAGGATCACGTCAGGGCAGGGCATGCCGCCGGAATTCGTCGCGGTGCGGTTGGACCGGATTTCGGGATGGCGACGGCTTGCAGGCCGCGCATTCGCATTGCTTGTGATCGCCGGGGCACCGGCCGACCAGGCGCGCGCCGGCGACGTCGCCGGGCAGGCAAGCGTGATCGATGGCGACACCATCGAAATCCATGGCACGCGCGTGCGTCTCTACGGGATCGACGCGCCGGAGCACGACCAGCTCTGCAGCGACCGGCACGGCGGCCGCTATCGCTGCGGGCAGGTGGCCGCGAACGCGCTGGGTGCCTTCATCGGCAGGCAGGCCGTGGCCTGCGTCGAGGTCGACCGCGACCGGTACGGGCGCTCGGTCGCGGTCTGTAGCGCGGGCAAGGTCGACCTTGCGGAGTGGCTGGTGCGCGGCGGGCTTGCGGTCGACTGGCCGCGCTACAGCAAGGGTGACTACGCTGCGGCCGAAGCCTGGGCGCGCGGCAAACAAAGCGGCATGTGGAGCGGACGATTTGTCGAGCCCTGGCGCTACCGCCAATGTATCGGCGCCGGGGGCCGGCCAAATGATTGCTCCGCCGAAGGGGCGGGCGGACAGCGATAAGGGGAGGCGTCAGGGGCTGATCTGCGGGACCGCCGCGAACGGCAGTCTGCAATAGGACCGCCAGAGCAAAGAAACCGGACCCATGTGCATCAATCCGGTGGCTGCTCGAGCCGTGTGCACATGGGGCCTGCCTGATCGTCGCCGCAGCCTCGCAAGAGCATCTTGCGATGCATCCGGTCGCCTCATCGCCATGATCGGCGCGACCGGCGATGCCGCGGCGGCCTGGGCGCGCGGAAAACCGCGCGCTTACTTCTTCATCTTCTTGGTCTTCTTGGCGACCTTCTTGGTCGCCTTCGCCGTCTTCTTCGCCTTCTTCGCTTTCTTGGCCATGTCGTCCTCTTCGTTTGGTTGGCTCGACGAATATGCGAACGCCGTGAATCTGCGCACGCACCATCAAGCTAATCTGAAACTAGCAAGATTGATACCACGTTGGGTTAACGCGTAGCCTGGCGTTGCGGACCGAGCAGCGATGCCCACGTGCTGCTCTTGCTCCGCAGATGTTTTCATATTCCCTTGCCGGCGATATGGCGCGCCGATTTGCCGACGAGCCGCAGGCCCGTCGAGCACGCCTCGCGTTCCGCATGCCAAGGCCCGGGAGCCGTGCTCTTGCCCCAATCGGCCGGAACGATCATAAGCGCAACCTCAAGGCGTGGTGTGCTCTCTTGAATATGTCGCATCACAGGCGAGCTCGGCGCGACGCCGGCGAAGCGGCTTCCGGTCAGGTCTGCTTCGACGCCGCCGACTGGGCGTGGGAGTTCCTGCGGCGTAACGCCGACTATGCCGCGGACTGGCGGCGCTCGGTCCCGCGTCGTCTTCCGTGCCTCGCGCTGACCGACGGCACGCAATTGCTGCGGCTGCCGCGCCGGTTCCCGCAGGCCGAAAAATGGGGGCTGCTGGCCTTCTCCGACCCTGCGGTCGCCGCGCGCGATGCGCCGGTGCTCTGGCATGCGCGCGCGTTGAAACGCGTGGCGCGGCTCAAGGCGTTGCCGCCGCGCGAGGGCGACGAGGAACCGCCGAACGTGCTCGCCGACTTCAAGGTCGAGCGCCATGCGGTCATCGACGCTGACGGCCAGCCGCTCGTGCTGTTGAAGGGCAGGGGTATCCATGTCGCGGTTGAGCTCCATGATCTCCCGGTTCTGACCCGCAGGTTCCGGCCGGTGTTCGAGCTCGAAAGACTGTCGGAGCTTGCGGCCCAGACCGAACTCTTGAAGCGCCTGCAACGTTTCATGGTCAAAGAGACGGCGCCGCCCGAAACCTCATTCCTTGGCGCCGACGAGCGGCTGCGACAGGCGCTGCTTGCGCTGGACGAAAGCATGAACGGCAAGACCTATCGCCAGATCGCGACCGCGATCTTCGGTGCGAAGATGGTTGCCGATGAATGGCAGGGGCCGAGCCAGTTCCTCAAAGATCGGACACGGCGCCTGGTCGCCAAGGGCACCGATCTGATGAGGGGCGGATACCGCGATCTGCTCGGCTGAGCGGGCGGCCTGCCTCACGCTGGACGAGACCTGCCCGCACGGGGTGGCAAACCGCGTTCGCTGATCTTCGCCACTCGGATTCCCGCGCGATCTGACGACGCTTCTTCTCGCATCCTGCGCGTTGCGCGGGCTCTCGCGAGAAGGAGTGCCGGACAACATGACGAAAATGGAAGACAAGCAGCCTGACAAGCCGTTCCTGAATACGGCGGAGGCGGCCGCCTGGCTCAGGCTCACCAAGAACACGCTGGAGAAAATGCGCGTGCAGGGGCGCGGACCGGCCTACCGAAAGCACGGCCGCTACGTCCGCTATCACATCGAGGACCTCGTCGAATTCTCGCAGGCCAGCAAGCGGAGGTCGACCTCAGATGCGGATTGATCCACGCCGTCGTTTCAGAAGGGCCGCGATCCTCGTAGTCATGTGCGGCGGCATCGTCACGCTGTGCATGGCCTTTGCCGATCGCGCGCCGCTTCTGATCTACAACGCCTCGGGCAGCGCGCCGCTCGGCTTCTACGCGCTCGAGCAGCGCTTGCCGGTGAGGGGCGAGCTTGCGGTGTTGAGGCCGCCGCCTTCGATCGAGCTTCTGATCGTGGCGCACGAGATCGCGCCTCAGGCGGTGCCGCTGCTCAAGCAGGTGGTTGCGCTCCGGGGCGATGAGGTCTGCCGCACAAAGGACCCGACGGACGCGATTTCGATGGGTGGCAAGGTCATTGCCGAAGTGCAGGAGAAGGACCATGCAGGCCGGCCGTTGCCGTCCTGGGAGGGCTGCATGCGGCTCGTCGACGGGGAGTATTTTCTGCTGCAGCCGCATCCTCTCTCGTTCGATTCCAGGTATTTCGGGCCGGTCCTGCGCTGCGATATTCTCGGCGTCGCTCGTCCGCTCTGGACGTGGAAGCCGGACGTTTGAGTGGCGGGTAACGGTGCGCGTTCCGACGGAGCGCGCGCGCTTCCTCCGTTTCTTTGGCCTGGCACGATCGGCGGCGTCCGGCCAGGCTCTTCCAAAGAGATCTTGCGCCGATCGTCTTGTTGAACGCTTCGCCATGGTGGATCGGATGGACCGCAAAATGCGGTTATCCAATCTCTGATCGTTTGTCGAAATCGAAGCCATCGAACTCGCCGGCTGAGCTTGACATCGAGCGGCGAGGTTAAATCCGGCACCTAGCTACTCGAATTAGCCAGTCTTGTTCAGAGTAATCGGAGGTTAACCTCTCTGGTCGAGACTTTGCACTCAGCCTGACCGGAGACGTGGAAGTTGTCCTTCCAGCTGACCGTCCTGAAAGTGCTGGCCGGCCAGCCCGCCGGGCGAGCCTCCGTTGCCGAAGTTCGGCACGCGGTCGAAATACTGATGAACAGCGGTAAAGACTGGACTGATCGCATGAAGCGATTGGCCGAACATGCGCCTGACCTGAATATCTTCTCGGCCAAATTTGTGGTTCGCGATGCGGAGGGTTGGGAGATCACGGAAGAGGGACGGAAATTCCTCGCCGCGCTTCAAACGGCGGTCGCTGTTCGAAGGTCGCCGCTTCGCCCAGTCGACGATCCGCCAACGAGCGAGCCCGCCGTAAGGAATGCGCTGAAATTGTCTGATCCTCCGCGCGGGCACCGGCGCAACGGGCCGCGGCGCCGTCGCGGGAAAGGTCGATCCAGTCGGCGTACAGCGTGAAGCATTACTCGCACAGCATCGATCTTATTTGCATTGGTTATTGATGGACATGGACATGAATGCTCTTCCGGACAGGCGGAAAGTCCGTGCGTAATACATCGCTAGACAATGCGTTGATCAGGTTTGGTGACCTGTCATTATGCTGTGTCGTGCGCGATATCACAGAGAGTGGCGCAGCGCTCAGGGCAGAAGATCCGCCATCCTCGCTTCCCGACCAATTCACGCTTATCGTTCCGCCCAGCAAGACCTACTCGTGCAATGTCGTTTGGCGTAAAGGCGACTGGGTTGGCGTCGCGTTCGTGGTGTGACGACTACTTCCCAAATGCACGTGAATTGCGTGGAAAATCCATGGCAATATGATCCACGTCACATTTGGTCCTGCCTAACTGGCACTATCCTGCTGATTTCAGCGGGACGCCATGGACGACGACTTTTGCAAAGAGAGAGCGCGGACTGTGCGGGCGCTCGCCGAACAGGCTGATCCTTTCATCAGGAAGCGTCTGTTGCAGCTGGCCGATCACTACGAGCGGCGCCTCGTGATTCAGCCAGATGGCGCCGATCGCGCTTCAAGGCGAGACGCAGGACAGCGAACCACGTTCGCAGGCTGCGGAGCAGAACCGCAGGGACCACGTGACCGGCTCGGGTAGGCTCCAAGAACCGGCCGCGCGCCCGATGGAGCGCGGCCGATTTCATGGATACAAAGCGGCGACTCCCAACGTAAGCCCATCCTCCGATCAGGGCACGATCCGTCCGATCAACGCCGACTGCTGCAGCCCAGGGAGGCTGTATCACGCCTCCAGTTGCATAGCCGCGCGGCGAGGCCGGACGCTTCGATCGACTCATGATGCCGCGCTTCGAGAACGCGCTCTGACGGATATTCTGGCGGTGCTGCGGGTTCATTTGCGCGAAAATGCGGCCGGGTTCTTTGCGCTGGTCCGTCTGCGTCCTGCCTGCGATTGATGCACGGGCATCGGTTTGTCTTCGGCCGATCCGGCCGTGTTCTCGTGCTGCGCAGGCGGCGGTCGCCACGGTCATCTCCGTCGGTTCCGTCATGAGCTCGCGTCCAACGCAGTCTCGATTGGGCTGATCAAGCCCGGGGGACGGCAAGAGCCTCGATCGCCTTCCCGCAACGGCTGCGCCTGCTTTTTTCCCCCGCCGCGAAGCCGCGGCATTCCTCGCGGGAAGACAAAAAAGCAGGCTTATCGCCGTCCTCCGCTGGCGCTGCGGGCCTTGTGGCTGCGGGCCGATCGCTCCCCGGGCAAGGGATCGCCATCGAGGCTGCGATGAGCGCGGCCCGAGCAAAAACAGACGGAGATCACCATGGCGACCATCGGCACTTTCACCGCTTCCGACACCGGCTTCACCGGCTCGATCAAGACGCTGACGCTCAACATTAAGGCCAAGCTCGTCGCATCCGAGAAGGACAACGACAAGGCTCCCGACTACCGCATCTTTGCGGGTAGCACCGAATTCGGTGCCGCCTGGAAGAAGACCGCCCGCGAAAGCGGGCGCGAATATCTCTTGGTCAAGCTCGACGATCCGAGCTTCCCGGCCCCGATCTACGCCTCGCTGGTCAAGGTCGAAGGCGACGAGGGCTTCAGCCTGATCTGGTCGCGCCGCAACGGCGACTGATCGCTCCGGATCATAAGCCTCGCCTCCTCGGAGGCGGGGCCTTTTTTTGCGTTTCTCGCGCCGCTTTGGGAAGGGCAGAGCAGTATTTTTACGTTCAGAACAGGGCTTCGCCGCCGGCCAAATATGATCAGTCGGACGGATTTCGTGCGCGGCGTTCTGCGCTGATCTCCCGGAATTCCATGTCGCTTTAGGACCGATTTTCGATCCTGGCGCGCTGTCTCGCCAGTTCGAACACCGGCCGCGCCCTGCGCGGGATTGCTCTCTGAGACCAAATTACTGGTCAGCCGATTGGCTGAAGTCCAATCCCTCGTGGCACTTGCACCTTCGGACCCGTGGCGACTTGAGCAAAGTGAGAGACAGCAGGGCTGAGGGCGGAGCAGAGTGTGGCGTAAGGCAAGATTAAAGCACTGGCGTTCGATGAGCTCCAAGTCCTTGTCTGCACATCAAGGAGTTGGCGATACGGCGCAACGGGATGTCGCCAATCGGGCTTCAAGGCGATGCCAATGCTCATCGTTCGCGTCTGCGACTTGGCGAGGGATCTTTGGCTTCACATATCCGCGGTCTTCTCAAGGGAGCCCGTGTCATGCATGGCATCGATGACGACGAACTCGAACCGAAGCTCGGCCGCATCGGCAACCGCAAGGCCAGAAAGCCGGCCGGATATCTTCGACGTGTTCGGCAGGCCGCAGAACGCGCCAGTCGCACGGCTCATCACGCGTCGAACTTCTCGGGCGGCCGGATCGGCCGCGGATACGCGCAAGGTGCTGTGCTCGCCGGTCGAGGCCGGAACAAGGGGCAGCGCCGGGTCGTGGTCAAGGCGCGGATCGTGCGCATCAAGGCCGGCGACACAGGCGCCGTCCGGGCGCATGTGCGCTATGTGCAACGCGACGGCGTGACGCGCACGGGTGAACCTGGAGAACTCTATGATGCAGCCAACGATCGCGCCGACGGCAAGGCGTTCACTGAACGAAGTGCCGGAGATCGCCACCAGTTTCGCTTCATCGTGGCACCGGAGGACAGCGCGGAACTCTCTGACCTGAAACCCTTTATCCGTGACCTGATGCGACAGATGGAGAGTGACCTCGGCACCAGGCTCGACTGGGTCGCGGCGGATCATTTCAACACGGGGCATCCGCATAGCCATGTCGTGCTCCGCGGCAAAGATGACGCGGGGCATGACCTCGTGATCGCACGGGACTATATCGCCCACGGTCTTCGGGCGCGGGCCTCCGACCTCGTCACCCGCGAGCTCGGCCCTGAGACCGAGATCGAGACCGCGCGCAAGCTTCAGCAGGAAGTCACGGCCGAGCGGTTCACGCGGATTGACCGGGCTATCCTGCGCGATGCCCGTGATGGTGTCCTTGAGCTTGCACGGGCCGCGCGGGATCCGGTTTGGCACGCGATGCGCATGGGCCGGCTGCGGACGCTCGAGCGGATGGGATTGGCGGAGGAAGACAATCCCGGCCGCTGGCGTCTTGACGGGGAGCTCGAATTGAAGCTCCGGCGGATGGGCGAGCGCGGCGACATCATCAAGACCATGCATCGCGAATTGCGTGCGGCGGGCATCTCGCGGGCGGCAGCCAGCTATGCGATCTTCGATCCGCGGAGCGCGGGCCGGCACCTGATCGGACGGGTCGTTGGCGAAGGGTTTGCGGACGAGCTGACGGAGCGCCGCTATGTGGTGATCGATGGGGTCGACGGGCTGGCGCACTATGCCGAGGTCGGTGCTCTCGGCGCCAACGAAGAGCTGCCGGCGCGGAACACGATTCTGGAGCTTAGGCCGCGTTCGGCGCAGCTGCGCCCGGTGGATCGAACGATCGCCGAAGTGGCTGCGGCCAATGACGGCTTTTACAGCGAGCGCCTGCACCGGGAGCTGGATCCGCGAGCATCGCCCGAATATATCGGAACCCATGTCCGGCGACTGGAGGCGATGCGTCGGCAAGGGACGGTCAGCCGCCTTGCCGATGGCGGCTGGAATGTCGGCCAGGACTATCTCGACCAGGCTTTTCGGTATGAGGAACTCGAGCGCTCGCGCAATCCGTTGCGCGTTGCGGTGTTGTCTTGGCAAAGGCTCGAAGAGCTGCCGCAGGCAGTCGGTGCGACCTGGCTCGACCGGAAGCTTCTTGCAAGGGAATCCGATGGGCTCGCGCCAACCGGTTTCGGCGCGGAGGTCGAGACGGCATTGCGGGCGAGACGGCAGTGGCTGATCGAACAGGGGCTGGCGCGAGAAGAAGGGGGGCGGGCGCGCTATGCGCGGAACATGCTGCATATCCTTGAAGAGCGCGAGCTGGCGAAAACGGCGGCGGACATTTCCGCTCGTACGGGGCGCGAATATCGCAACGTCAGGGCCGGCGACAGCCTCAGCGGCGTCTACAAGCGAATGCTCACGCTCAATAGCGGACGGTACGCGCTGATCGAGCAGTCGCGCGAATTCGTCCTGGTGCCCTGGCGGCCGGTTCTGGAGCGCGCGCGTGGCCAACTCGTCAACGGCAGCGTCGGCGGAGAGGGCATTTCCTGGTCGATCGGAATGAGGCGCGGCATCGGACGCTAGTCCCGAGCCTCCCGACTTCGACGGGGCTAGCCGGGTGCAAGCCCGACCCTGTACCGCTGCGCAACGCGCCAGAACCAGTCCTGATCGAGGTTGGCCTGTCGATCGATTTCTCTGACCGAGCTGCGTGCGCGATCGAACAGCGCATAACAAAGACCTTCGTCGTCGTGGCGGGCGTAATAGGCGATGCCGTCGGGATTGAGCGGATGGCTGAAAAGCGCCTTCGACCAGGCCTGCGGCACGTCGTAAGGCAGTCCGCCATGCACCACCTCGGCGGTCGCGCCGAGAATGGCGAGGGAGGGGCCGGCCAGTCTGACCAGCGAAAGATCTGCCGTGATCTTGAGGCGAGCATAGGCCTTGCGACGGAGCAGGCTGGGATCGAGCAGGGTCCGTCCCGGTACGCGGAGGAACGTCTCTGCGAAGGCGCCAAAAGGCTCCCGGGCGGCATAGAGAACGCCATAGCTCCCGTCGGGCGCATTCAGCCGGCCGAGACGCGAGGTGTCGAAGAAGATCGGATCGTACCCGGCGGTGTAGAACCGGTGAACAACCGTCCCCGCCCGCAGCCGGACCTGGCGGGGGCGGCGGCGATCGAGATCGTCCGGCGGCAACGGAGCGGTCACGCGCCTTGCTGAGCCATGCGCCGGGCGGCCTCGACCACAAGTTCAACCTTGCCTTCCCTCAGCAGGTCGATCGGCTTGCGGCCACCCAACCGGTCGTCAGGCTGGGCGAGGAAGTTCAGAACCGTCCAGGGGTTGTTGGTCGGCAGCGCCTCCTGGACGGACTTCAGACCTTCGACGACGGTGCCGTCGACGTTGAACTGAAGCGTCGGAAAGCTCCGGTGATTGCTCGGACCCGGCACCGCGAGGAGGCTGCCTTCCTGCACGCGCTTGTCCACAGCCTGCCTGGAGATTCCCCGCAGGAGCGTTCTGACCTGGTCCAGATCATACGCGCCGCCGGATCGCCGAAGATCCTCCTGCGCAATGCGGACGCCCTCAAGGACGGCGAGCGCGCGGGCATCTGGTGCGAATGCGTCCTTGTTGACGACAGCGGTTTGCTTCGCCGCCTCGGAGAAGAACCGGAATGCTTGCCCCGTCAGTTGCTTGTTCTGCTCACGCACCTTCTGCAGTGCGGTCACGCTTTTGGAAACGATGGCGACCTGCGCGTCGGCAGGGAGCGCGAGGCTCTTCAGGGCCGCGGGTTTCTGCTTAAGTACCATCATCACACCGTCCTCGTGGACGGACGGATCCTCGGTACCGGAGCGCTTTGACTGTGCCTTGGACATGAGCTGAACTCCGCCTTCAATATCGGTATCGAATGCAACTTTGTCAACTTTGACAAAGAATAACATAGGTATTATAGTAGTATAATTGATCCCATGTACGAGATCGATGGCCGTCGCACAGCCCGTCGCGCGGCGATAGTGCTTTCGTCCCCGTGCGCCCTTTTTCAGGCTGACGGTCGATGCGACCGTCGACGTTGAGGGCACAAGCGGCCTTTGTTCGATTCGTTCATTCGCTGGGTGTGCGCATGCGCGATCACCAATCCTGGGCAAGGCCGAACCGGTGATCCAGTTTGATCATGCCATTCACCTTCAATTGAGGAGCTTCCTCACCCACGCCGAGGCTGCCGCGACAATGATCTTGCTTCGATGGGTTTGATCGAGCCGGATCTCGTTGCCGACGGCGATTTTTATTCAGGTTGAATGCGAGCCGTCATCCCGCTTTTCATCTCGCCGCGCTCGTTGCGAGCGTCGAGTGGGGCGGACAATGTTTCCGGCAAAAATCTACGTCGGTCAGATCACGGTCGTCTTCGGCATCGTCATCGCGTCGACATGGGGAGCGACGCAATGGACGGCGGCGGCGCTCGGATTTCAGGCGCGGCTTGGCGCGCCGTGGTTCGCCATTGGCGCCTATCCGGTCTATCTGCCCTGGCGATTGTTCGAATGGTGGTTCGCCTATGAGGCCTATGCGCCCGAGATATTTGAGGAGGGCGGGGCTATCGCCGCGGCTGGCGGCATTGCGGGCGCGCTGTTTGCAATCGTCAATTCGGTGTGGCGGGCGCGGCAAAACCAGTTGGTCACGACCTACGGCTCCGCGCGCTGGGCCAATGTGAAGGAGATCCGCGCTGCCGGCCTGCTCGCGGGCAGGGGTGTGTTCCTCGGGCGATTTGAAAATTACTACCTGCGTCACGATGGACCCGAGCACGTCATGTGTTTTGCACCGACGCGGTCGGGCAAGGGCGTGGGGCTGGTGCTTCCGACACTGCTGTCCTGGACTTCGTCGGCGGTCGTGCATGACATCAAGGGCGAGAACTGGGAGCTGACGTCCGGCTGGCGCTCGACCTTCTCGCATTGTCTGCTGTTCAATCCGACCGATCCAGCAAGCGCGCGCTACAATCCGCTGCTCGAGGTCCGCAAGGGCGCGGCCGAAGTCCGCGATGTCCAGAACATTGCCGACATCCTGGTTGACCCGGAAGGGGCATTGGAGCGCCGAAGCCACTGGGAGAAGACCAGCCACTCGCTGCTCGTCGGCGTCATCCTCCACGTCCTCTATGCAGAGCAACAGAAGACGCTGACACGGGTCACCGAGATCCTGGCTGACCCGGCGCAGTCCTTCGAGAAGACGTTGCGGATCATGCTGGCTACCAACCATCTCGGAACAGAAGCCAAGCCGAAGGTCCATCCCGTCGTCGCCGCGACCGCGCGGGAGTTGCTCAACAAGTCTGAAAATGAACGTTCCGGCGTACTGTCCACCGCCGTGAGTTTCCTCGGCCTCTATCGCGATCCGGTTGTGAGCCGGAATACCGAGAGCTGCGATTGGCGCATCGCGGACCTCGTTGGTGCGGACAGGCCGGTCACGCTCTACCTGGTTGTCCCGCCGTCAGACATCAGCCGCACCAAGCCGTTGGTCCGGCTGATCCTCAACCAGATCGGCCGCCGATTGACCGAGTCCTTGAACCTCAGGGCAGGCGATGCAAAGCATCGCCAGCTGCTCCTGATGCTGGATGAATTTCCTGCGCTCGGCCGGCTTGATTTCTTTGAGAGCGCGCTCGCCTTCATGGCCGGCTACGGCATCCGGGCCTATCTGATCGCCCAATCGCTCAATCAAATCGCCAAGGCCTATGGCGAGAACAACGCGATCCTGGACAATTGCCATGTCCGCATCGCCTTTGCGGCCAATGACGAGCGAACCGCGAAGCGCATTTCGGATGCGCTCGGCACCGCAACGGAACTTCGGGCACAGCGGAATTATGCCGGTCACCGGCTCGCGCCCTGGCTTGGCCATGTCATGGTCAGCCGCCAGGAAACCGCCCGGCCGCTGCTCACTCCAGGCGAGGTGATGCAGCTGCCCCAAGATCAGGCCATCGTGCTTGTCTCGGGGCTTGCGCCGGTTCGGGCTCGCAAGCTCAGGCACTACGAGGACTCAAATTTTGTGACGCGCTTGCGTCCGTCACCGCACCGCGGTGCTGGCGAATACCGCGATCGCCCGGCTGCACGTCCGAGCGATTGGGGGCGCCAGATCCGGGCGGTCGATCTCCGATTGGCAACGCTTCCATACCGCGACCTCATGCAGGCGGGTGCAGAGGAGGGCGGGCTTAGACAGCAACTGCCGCTGTTTGAGGAGGCGGCTCCCCAAGCCGAGGCGACGCGGTTTGCCGAGGAGCGGCTGCTCGACGACGACGCAGATGTGGCGGCGGATCGCAACGAGATGCAGCGCGCGGCGAGCGCCTCCAGCGCCATCCGCAGCGCTCATGCCGTCACGCGCGATGACGACGATCTCCTTCCTGCATTCTGAGGGGCACTCCCAATGAAACCAAAGCTATCCGCCTATGTCTCCGACAGCGTGGCGCAACGGCTCGAACTCGCGGCCAGGCGGCCGGGCACCAACAAGTCGGCGATCGTCGACGCCGCCCTCGACCGCTTTCTCAATCCGGAGCGGGATGCAAACGGAGACGCAGCCCTGATCCGCAGGCTCGACCGGATGAGCCGGCAGCTCGATCGGGCAGACCGTGATCTCTCGATCATGGCGGAAACCATTGCACTGTTCGTCCGCTACTACCTGACAATCACGCCCCCGCTGCCCAGCGGAGACCAGGACGCCGCGCGTGCGCTGGGGCGTGAGCGGTTCGAGATGTTCGTCGCGCAGGTCGGCAAGCGTATCGCCGCGGGCGGCCGGCTGGTTGCCGACGTCATGGAACAGGTCTCGACATCAAATCCGGACCTCTTCATGCGGCATCTGGAGGAGGGCGCGCCGCTCGGCGGCGGTGAGGCGCAGACCACGACAACAGAATCCCGCTCGCACCACGCAGCGGGCCAGCAGCCGGAGCCGTCTCCGGCTGGGCGAGAGGAGGTCGGCAATGTCTGACCTTCTCTCGCCCGAAACCCGCGAGCGCCGCCGCGGCATGCTGCGGACCGCTATGGGGCCGGCGATCGCGCTGGCGCTGGAAGAGGCCGAGGTTGTCGAGGTGATCGTCAACCCGGACGGCAGGCTCTGGCTTGAGCGGCACCGGTCCGGACGTACTGATACCGGCGTCATTCTGACGCCGCAGGAATCGGAGCGGATCATCCGACTGGTCGCAAGCCATGTCCGGGCCGAGGCCAGCGCATCCTTCCCGATCATATCGGCCGAACTTCCGGAGACCGGCGAGAGGTTCGAAGGCGTGCTGCCGCCGGTCTCGCTCGCGCCCTGCTTTGCCATCCGCAAGCCCGCAACAACGACGTTTCTTCTCTCCGACTATGTCAGGGCGCAGATTGCCTCGCCCCTGATGGCCAAGGTGCTGGCGGCGGCCGTTGTCGAAGGTCGCAGCATCCTTGTTGCGGGCGGCACCGGATCGGGTAAGACGACACTCGCCAATGCGCTCCTGGCCGAGATTGCGCGTCTCGATGAGCGTATCGTCATCATCGAGGATACCCGCGAGCTGCGCTGCGAGGCCAAGGACGTCGTGACCCTGCGCACCAAGCCGGGCGTCGCGAGCCTTGCCGATCTCGTGCGCTCAACGCTTCGCCTTCGACCTGATCGCATCATCGTGGGCGAGGTGAGGGGCGCCGAGGCCCTCGACATGCTGAAGGCCTGGAATACCGGCCATCCCGGTGGGATCGCCACGGTTCACGCCAACTCGGCGCGCGCCGCGCTCTATAGGATCGAGCAATTGATCCAGGAGGCTGTGGCCACCGTGCCGCGCCGGCTCATCGCCGAGGCGATCGACCTTGTCGTCTTCATCAGGGGACGGGGTCCTGCGCGCCGGATCGAGGCGATCGCCGAGCTCAAGGGCCTCGATCCTTCCGGCGATTACCTCCTGGAGACCCCGCCAGGCCTTCCAAACGCTTCGCATCGTCCCTGATCTACACGGAGAGTACGACATGTCTGGTTTGCCCCGTTCGACGGCGCATTTCTGCTTTCGCCGAGTTTACAGGCGTTTCCTCATCGAGCTCGGAGGGGGCCTCGCGTGCATGCTCCTAACGGGCCCGGCTGCGCACGCTGCAGGCTCGGGCATGCCATGGGAAGCGCCGCTCGAGCGCATCCTGGAGTCGGTGCAGGGACCGGTCGCGAAGATCGTCGCCGTCATCATCATTACGGTAACCGGGATTTCGCTTGCGTTCGGCGACACCTCGGGTGGTTTCCGCAAGATGGTCCAGGTCGTCTTTGGCCTCTCCATCGCTTTCGCGGCGAGCTCTTTCTTCCTGTCGTTCTTCTCATTCGGCGGCGGAGCGCTGATCTGATGCGTCCCGACGGCTTTGAACTCGTGCTCCATCGCTCGTTGACCGAGCCCATTCTGCTGGGCGGTGCGCCGCGCTCTGCGGCCATCCTGATCGGCACCCTGTCGGCCGTGCTGGCGCTCGGGCTGCGGCTCTGGCTCGCAGGCGTCGTGCTCTGGATCGTCGGGCATGCCATCGCGGTGTGGCTTGCCAGGCGCGATTCCGCCTTCGTCGAGGTCGCAATCCGTCACACCAAGCACAAGGGCTGGCTCGCATGCTGAATTTGAGAGAATTCCGTCCTCATGCCTATCGTCTGGCCGACTGGTTGCCCTGGGCGTGCCTCGTCGCACCTGGCGTGATCCTGAACAAGGACGGCAGCTTTCAGCGCACCATCCGCTACCGGGGTCCGGATCTCGACAGCGCGACCGAGGTCGAGCTCATGAGCGTGGCCTCGCGGGTGAACAACGTCTTAAAGCGCTTTGGCTCGGGCTGGGCCCTGTTCTTCGACGCCACGCGAATTGCGGCGTCGGAGTATCCGCGCTCACGCTTTCCGGACGCAGTATCGTGGCTTGTCGATGAGGAGCGGCGGGCCGCCTTCGAAAGCGTGTCCGAGGCCTCCTGGGACGATCCGTCGCGTCCGCGCGGACAGCATTTTGAGAGCGTGTTGCATCTCACCTTGATGTACCTGCCGCCGGCCGAGCGCGTGTCGCGGCTGGAGGGACTATTCCTCGAGCGAGACGAGCGGGGTCCGGGACGATCACGCCGTCAGCGGCAAGCGCAGCAAGCTTCCGGGGCTGATCGAAAAAGCGGCCGGCCGGACGATCCAGTCGCCACGACCGCTCGTGAAACTGACCAGCCCCTGCCGTCGCGGGAGCACAGCTATCGTGATCATCTCGAACGCTTTGTCCAGGAAACGGACCGGGCGATTGATCTTCTGTCTTCGGTCCTGCCCGAGATCTGGCCGCTCGATGACGAGGAGACACTGACCTACCTGCATAGTTGCATTTCGACCAAGCGGCATCCGGTCGCCGTGCCCGAGATTCCGGCCTATCTCGATTGCTTCTTGAGCGACGAGCCGTTGACCGGTGGATTGTCACCGGCGATCGGCCGAAGCCACCTTCGTGCGCTGACCGTGCTCGGCTTCCCGCACGTGACCTTTCCCGGATTGCTGGATGAGCTGAACCGACTTGGCGTTGCCTATCGCTGGGCCACCCGATTTCTGCCGCTCGACCGCACGCAGGCGCATTCCTCGCTATCGCGGTTTCGCCGCCAGTGGTTTGCCAAGCGCAAATCGCTGGGAGCAATCGTGAAGGAGGTCATGTTCAACGAGCAGGCGGCGCTCGTGGACACGGACGCCAGCAACAAGGCGGTCGACGCGGACACTGCGCTGACGGAGCTCGGCGATGATCTCGTCGCATTCGGTTACATCACGACGACCGTCACTGTCAGCGACGAGGACGCGCGCACCGCCGACGACAAGATCCGGCTCGTCGAACGCGTGATCAACAGCCGGGGCTTCACCACGATCCGGGAAAGTGTCAATGCGGTCGAGGCGTGGCTTGGCGGTCTGCCAGGACAAGCCTATGCGAATATCCGCCAACCCATCGTGCACACGCTCAATCTGGCGCATATGTGCCCGTTGTCGGCGGTGTGGGCTGGCCCAGCGCGATGCGAGCATCTCGATGGACCACCGCTTCTGATCGCCAAGACCAAGGGCGCAACCCCCTTCCGGCTTTCACTGCACGCCGGTGACGTTGGGCATTCCATCGTTGTTGGGCCGACCGGCGCCGGCAAGTCTGTGCTGCTCTCGATGCTGGCCCTGCAGTTCCGGCGCTACTCGAATGCCCAGCTGATCACATTCGACAAGGGCCGCTCCGCGCGCGCGACAACGCTTGCGCTGTCGGGCGCGTGGTACGAGCTCGGCGCCAAGGGTGGCATCGCGTTCCAGCCCCTGAAGGATGTTGCGGAGGAGCAGGCGCGGCTTTGGGCGCTCGACTGGCTTTGCGGCGTCATTGCCCACGAGCGGGTGAACGTGACGCCGGAGGTCAAGGAAACCATCTGGTCGGCACTCAAGAGCCTGGGTACGGCGCCGGTGTCCCAACGCACGATGACCGGGCTCGTGGCCTTGCTCACGCGGGACGCCCTGCGTCAGGCGCTCCAGCCCTACACGCTGGAGGGACCTTACGGCCGCTTCCTCGATGCGGACGCCGACCGGCTTTCGAGCGCCGACGTCCTGACCTTCGAGATGGAAGAGTTGATGGCGCTGCCGGGGCTTGTCGCACCCGTGCTCACTTATCTGTTCCACACTCTGGAGTCGCGTTTCGATGGGCGGCCGACCCTGCTGGTGCTCGACGAGGCCTGGGTGTTCCTTGACGACCCGCTGTTTTCGAGCCGGATTCGCGAATGGCTGAAGACCCTGCGCAAGAGGAACGTGGCGGTGGTCTTTGCCACGCAGTCGCTTGCCGATATCGCGGACAGCGAAATCGCGCCCGCGATCATCGAGTCCTGTCCGAGCCGAATATTCCTGCCCAATCCCCGGGCCCTTGAGCCGACCCAGACCGAGACCTATCGGCGCTTCGGCCTGAACGACACGCAAGTGCGCCTGATCGCCGAAGCCTTTCCCAAGCGCGACTACTATCTGCAGTCTCGTGCCGGCAACCGCCTGTTCGAACTTGGCCTTGGACCGGTGGCGCTTGCGCTCGTCGGGGCATCCTCGCCGGACGATCAGCGCATCATTGACGATGTCCTGGCCCGTTCGGGGCCCCACCATTTTGCCGAACGCTATTTCGCTGAACGCGATCTGCACTGGGCGGCCAACCTGATCAGCACCTTTGAACAGGCCCACAAGGCCTGACCCGATCTCAATCTCCGGAGTCTTCCATGCTCGAAAGTGTCGGCCGCTTGGGCGCGCGTACAACTACAAGAATTATCGTGACAGTAGCGCTATCTGTCGTCGTTGCTGTGAATGGATCGCGGCGGGTCGGGGCGTTCGATATCGTGTTCGACCCCTCGAACTACAGCCAGAATCTTCTGACTGCCGCTCGCGCGCTCGAGCAGATCAATAACCAGGTCAGGAGCCTCGAAAATCAGGCTTAGTCGCTTCTCAATCAAGCAAAGCATCTGGCAAGCCTCCCGACCAGTGTCGTCGGCCAGCTCACTTCGACCATAGGTCGGATGAACAGCCTCATTACACAGGCAAAGGGCATCTCGTTCGACGTTCAAAAGACCCAGCAGGATTTTGCGCAGCTATATCCTCGGCAGTATGGCGCCGCCACCTCCGCTGACAGGATGGTCCAGGACGCGACCGCACGCTGGAATAACAGCTATGAGGGGCTCAAGCAGGCGCTCACAATCCAGTCGGCCATCGTCAGCAACCTGGATCAGGACGGCCAGACGCTTCGCACACTTATGGCGAGTTCGTCAGCCGCGGTCGGCTCCTTGCAGGCCCAGCAGTCCGGCAACGAGCTGCTGGCTTTGCAGATCAAGCAGGCATTGCAGACGCAGGCGCTGCTGGCAACTCAAGCCCGCGCCGACACGTTGAGGGCGGCTGAAGAGCGCGCGTCGGCGGCGGCCGCCCAGGAGCGCTTTATCCGCTTCATCGGCGATGGCCATGCCTACGCCGGCGGCAGATAGGAGGGGGCCATGGCTGATCTCTCCGTCATCGATCGCTTCACCGAGACGTTTTCGCGCTACATCGATTCTGGCTTTGGTCTTCTGTCAGGCGAAGTCTCGTTCCTGAGTTCGACACTTGTCGTCATCGACCTCACGCTTGCCGGGCTTGCCTGGAGCGAGCGGTCCGACGACCAGATCCTGGTGACGCTTGCCAAGAAGATCCTCTACGTCGGTGCATTCGCCTTCATCATCGGCAACTTCAAGAGCCTTGCCGACATCATCTTCAACTCGTTTTCTGGCATCGGCCTGAAGGCGTCCGGCGGCACATTGAGCCCGGCTGATCTGGCCCGGCCGGGTTTTGTTGCCGCCGCTGGGTTCACTGCGGCGCATCCGCTTCTCGAGGAGGCGAGCCAGTTCTCGGGCTTCGATGTGCTGACGAACCTGCCGACGATCGTGATCCTCTTGTTCTGCTGGATCGTGATCGTGCTCGCGTTCTTCGTGCTGTCGGTCCAGCTGTTCGTGACCCTGATCGAGTTCAAGCTCACGACACTCGCGAGCTTCATCCTGGTGCCGTTCGCGCTCTGGGGCAAGACGGCCTTTCTTGCCGAAAAGACGCTCGGCAATGTCGTTGCCTCCGGCGTCAAGGTGATGGTGCTGGCGATTATCGTCGGCATCGGCTCGACTATCTTCGGTCAACTCGCGAGCACTTTGACACGGCCGGTCGATATTGCGTCGGCCATGAGCTTGCTACTTGCGGCGCTCGCTCTGTTTGGACTTGGAATCTTCGGCCCGGGCATTGCTGCGGGTCTCGTGTCCGGTGCACCTCAACTGGGGGCCGGGTCGGCGGCGGGTACGGTGGCCGGTGCTGCTGCTGTCGCAATCGGAGGCGGAGCGGTCGCCATGGGCGGCCTTCGCATGGCCGCCGGCGGATCGATGACGGCGGTCCGTTCCGCGGCGTCGCTGAGTGGAGCATCGTCGATTGGCGACGGTGCGGCCCGCGCGGCCGCGCCCGAGCAGCCGGCAGGCGGAGGCGTTGGACAAGCGGGCGGAGCTGCGGCTGCCGGCCCTTCGCGCGCAACTGCGACCCCCGCCCGACACGCCAGGGAAGCCGCACAGATTGCTGCCCATACCCTGAAAGAAGGGGACAAGGGCGGTCATTCCTCGGGTCCCAAGCTCGGGGAGGACTGAGATATGGCCGGTCATCCATTTCAACGCGTTTCGGTTCGGTACGGAGAAACACCAGAGCCCGTGACGCCTTACCAGAAAGCGGGACAGGTCTGGGACGAGCGGCTGGGGTCCGCGAGGGTTCAGGCGAGTAATTGGCGGCTCGCTGCGTTGGGTGTCACTGCAGTGTGCGGTGTTCTCGGCTTGATCCTGCTTGCCGTGATTGGCCGCTCAGGGATCGTCCCCTATGTGGTCGAGGTCGACCGGTTGGGTGAGGTCCGCGCAGTTGGACCTGCGCTGGAGGCGTATCAGCCGTCGGATGCGCAGATCGCGCACTTCCTGGCGCGGTTCATCGAAAACGTGCGTTCGTTGTCGATCGATCCCGTGATCGTCCGCAGCAACTGGCTACGGGCCTACGACTTCGTCACCGATCGGGGCGCGCAAGTTCTGAACGACTACGCGCGCGAAACCGATCCGTTCGCGAAAATCGGGTCCAGAACCGTCACCGCAGAGGTGACCTCGGTGGTGCGTGCGTCCAGCGACAGCTTCGAAATCCGCTGGAAGGAGAACAGTTTCGAGAATGGCTCGATTGCCAAGACCGAGCGGTTCACGGGTCTCGTAACCACGGTTCTCAAGCCGCCGGCGGACGCCGAGACGCTGCGAAAGAACCCGCTTGGCCTCTACGTCCATTCCCTCAACTGGTCGCGCGACCTCATCGGAGATGCGAAATGAATTCTGCTGCTTCAACAAAGCGTGCATCGGCCAGTATCCTGACCCTGTCGCTCGTGCTCGGAGGATGCGCCACAAAGCTCAACCTCGAAGCGCCCTATGACGAGATGACATTCGAGCAGGCTCTCCCCGAGGCGGATCCGCCGAAGCCCGTCGAGATTGTTGAAAGGCCCAAGGTCTTGCCTCTACCTGGCCAACTCAAGCCCTATCCAAAGAAGGGCGGAAAGGAAGAAAAGCTGCCACCGGAGCAGGCGATCGCCAAGGCGAACAAGGCTGCGCGGATGGAGCCGACCCGGGCGGGCTACATCAATGCGATCCAGGTCTATCCATGGACCGAAGGAGCCCTCTATCGGCTCTATGCGAGCCCCGAGAAGGTCTCGACCATCGCGCTTCAGGCCGGCGAGGAATTGATCGATGTCTCGACAGGCGACACGGTTCGCTGGGTGGTCGGCGATACCTCGAGCGGTCAGGGTAGCAACCGGCGTGTCCATATCCTCGTCAAACCGACGCTGCCGGACATCCAGACCAATCTGGTGGTCCTTACCGACCGGCGCGCCTACCACCTCGAGCTGGTCTCAACCAAGCAGACCTACATGGCATCGATCTCCTGGACGTACCCAACGGATACGCTGGTTGCACTTCACAAGCAGAATGCAATCGCCCAGGCAAACGAGGAGCGGGTCGCCGATCGCGGCGTGCGGCTCGACAGCCTGAACTTCCGCTACCGTATCGAAGGCGATGACCCACCGTGGCGACCGGTGCGTGCGTTCGATGACGGCCGCAAGGTCTATATCCAGATGCCATCCGGCCTGTCGCAGGGCGAGGCGCCGCCCCTGTTCGTCGCGGGCGCCGATGGCCGTCCAAATCTGGTCAACTATCGGGTCAGGGGCTCCTACTACATCGTCGACCGCATGTTTGGCGCCGCCGAGCTCCGTCTCGGCGAGGATCCCCAACGTATCGTCCGGATTATCCGCATCGATGCGCGGCCGGTGTCACAGGCCGTCAGCAGTGGGAGCGCCTCATGACGAGTGGGTTGGATCGGGAGCCACCGGAGCCTCTGGAGCTGCGGGCACGACCGCGATCCATCCGGCGGTTGAACAGGCGCGCGCTCATGATCGGCTGCGCTGTCACTGCACTGTTCATCGCCGGAGCGACGATAGTTGCGCTGCGGCCGCTGCGGCCTTTGAAGCACGCCGACCGCGCAGAGCTCTACAACACCGACCGGAAGCAAACGGCAGAGGGCCTGAACAAGCTGCCGAGGTCTTATGAAGAGCTTCCGCCGTCAATGCCGCGGCTTGGACCGCCATCCCCGGGCGATATTGGACGAGCTTTCGCCGAAAACGAAAAGAAAGCCGGAATCGCGCCATCATGGGATCCAGGCTTCCGTAGCAATCCGGAAGAGGACACAGAAAGGGCGGAGCGCATCCGGCAGGTGCGCATCGCGCAACAAGCGAGGGAATCGGGCTTGTTCGTCCGCCTGTCGGAAAAGCAGGACAAGCGAAAGCAGGCCGGTGTCACGGACGTGGCAGCCAGCCAGCCGTCCCCGTTTCGGCCGCTGGCGGCCGATTCCGGGCCGTCCGCAGCGGAGCTTGCGAAAACCGCGCGGGCAATGGTCGATCGATCGGACGAGATCGTACCCTCGTCGCAGGCACGAAAGCTCGCCTTTGTGGGAGCGAAGGCCGACACCGAGACCACCAATCCGCACGCGGTCGTCGCCGCGCCCTCCAGCTATGCCGTGATGGCGGGGTCGATTATTCCAGCGAGCCTGGTGACGGGGCTGAATTCAGACCTGCCGGGAGCGACGATCGGTCAGGTCACGGAGAACGTCTATGACACGGTAACGGGCGAGCATCTGCTAATCCCACAAGGGACGCGGCTCGTGGGCAAGTACGATAGCTTCGTCGCCTTTGGCCAGAAGCGGGCACTGGTCGTCTGGACGCGACTGATCTTGCCGAACGGAAATTCCGTCGTGATCGAGAACCTCCCAGCTACTGATGTCGCGGGCTATGCCGGGCTCGAGGATGAGGTGGACTTCCATACCTGGCAACTGCTCAAGGGCGTGGCCTTGGCGACCCTGATCGGGGTAGGGACACAGCTTTCGATAGGAAATGACGAGAGCGATCTCGTGAAGGCGCTACGGGAAAGCACTCAGCAGACGACCAATCGTGCGGGCCAGCGCCTGGTGGAGCGCGAACTCGACGTGCAGCCGACGATCACGGTGCGACCGGGATGGCCGCTGCGGGTGATTGTTTCGAAAGATCTGGTGCTGAAGCCCTACCTGGACGTTCAAGCTGCGGAAAAGGGCAGGTGAGGGTATGAAGCTTGCGAAGTTACCCGATCGGACGCCTGAGAAGCTGAGCGTTATGCTGATGCCGAATCTTGCGAAGCGACTGCGCGAGTACGCTGATTTCTATGCGCAGACGTACGGCAATCGTGAGGAAGTCGCGACTTTGGTGCCGTTTATGCTCGAGGCGTTCCTTGACGGGGACGCAGATTTTCGGAAGGGCAGCAAAGAGAGACGCGCTGAACAGGCGTCTCGCCTTGGTTGACCACTCTGCGCCTATCTTACGAAGTACGTCCCGGGGAAGAGGTAGAAACTGTTTCTGGGACTAAGCCGCAACCATTTCTGAGAAAAAGCGGACGCCGGTCTTTTTCAGAAGTGTTGAAGACAAGCTTATCCCAGAAGCGCTAATCCTGCGCGACTGTCCGGCTTGTGGATCGTCGGCGGCATGACGAGATGGGCGACGGCGCAAAAATCGCGGACAACCCGGCGTGGCATGAAATCACTCGGAGTTTGGCAGGATATCACCTTGCCGGACGCGGTCCGGATTCTAATGCTCCGAGCCTGGAGAGGAGACACCCCGAGCCCTGAATCTCTGCGGCGCAACGCACGCGGAAGGGCACGGCGATCAGCAAATGTCTCCGAGGGAGGAATCGGATGCCGCAACTGTCGCCCGATCGCACGCGACAAATCCTTGCCGATAGCGCGTTCAGGGAGCTCGTTTCGGGACGCGCGAGACTGCGATGGGGTCTGTCCATCCTGACGCTAGTCATGTTCTTCGGCTTCATTGCGCTGATCTCGACCGCAAAAGCCGCGCTCGGCGCGAGCTTCGCCGGCAGTGCGATGCCGCTCGGCTTCGCGCTCGCGCTTCTCATGGTCACGGCGATCATCGCGTTTACGGGCTTCTATGTTCTGCGCTCGAACGCGCGCTTCGACGAACTCGCGCGCAGCGTCAACCGGGAGCTCGGCCGATGATCGCCAGATCGCAGTTGATCGCGCTTTGCGTTGCGTTTCCATCCGTGGCCATGGCTCAGGGAGCGCCCGCGGCGGGAGCCCGTGGACCCGACTGGATCGCGGTCGGCATGTTCCTCGTGATCGTCGCCGTCACGCTCGTCATTACCTGGCGCTCGGCCGGCAGTACGCGATCGAAGGCCGGGTTCTACACCGCCGGACACGCGATCACGCCGCTGCAGAACGGGCTGGCGACCGCCGGCGACTTCCTGTCGGCGGCGGCCTTCCTCGGCATCTCCGCGCTGGTCTATGCCAACGGCTTCGATGGCTTCATCTATGCGCTCGGGTTTCTCACGGGATGGCCGATCGTGCTGTTCCTGATGTCGGAGCGGATGCGCAATCTCGGCAGCTACACCTTTGCGGATGCAGCGGCGTTTCGCCTGCGGCGGACACCGGTCCGGCTCGTTGCCGCGACCGGAAGTCTCGTCGTCGTGCTGTTCTATCTGATCGCGCAGCTGATCGGCGCCGGCAAGGTGATCCAGCTGCTGTTCGGCATCAACTACATCTTCGCCGTGCTCGGCGTCGGCGTGCTGATGATCTTTTACGTGATCGTCGGCGGCATGCAGGCGACTACCTGGGTGCAGATCACCAAGGCCGTGCTGCTGCTGTGCGGCGGAACGCTGCTCGCGCTGGCTGCACTGTGGCATTTCGACTTCAGCCTCGGGCGGCTGCTTGGGGCCGCGAGCAGCATCCATCCCAAGGGAGCCGCCATTCTCGTCCCCGGCGGACTGTTTGCCGAGCCGGTGTCGGCGATCTCGCTTGGCCTCGCTTTGGTGTTCGGCACCGCCGGCCTGCCGCATATCCTGATGCGGTTCTTCACGGTGAGAGATGCCGCGGCCGCCCGCAAATCTGTGTTCTATGCGACGGCCTGCATCGCCTATTTCTGCTGGATCATTCCGGTGCTCGGCTTTGCCGCCGTGGCGATCCTGATGGCCGATCCGAGCTACTTCAATGTCGCGGCATCCGGGCAGTTCAACAAGATCGCCGATCTGATCGGCGGGCCCAACATGGCGTCGATCCATCTTGCGCATGCGATGGGCGGTCCGCTGCTGCTTGGCTTCATCTCCGCGGTGGCATTCGCGACCATCCTTGCCGTCGTCGCCGGCCTGACGCTCGCCGGCGCCTCGGCCGTCAGCCATGACATCTACGGCCAGGTGCTGGCCGGCGGCAAGGCATCCGAAGCGCGCGAGGTGCTGGTGTCGAAGATCTCGGCGACGGCGATCGGCGTCGTCGCGGTTCTGCTGGCCTATGCCTTCGAGAACCAGAACGTGGCGTTCATGGCGGGTCTTGCGTTATCCGTCGCCGCGAGCTGCAACTTTCCGATGCTGGCGATGGCGATGTTCTGGCGTGGCACCACCACGCGCGGGGCCGTCGCCGGCGGTCTCGCTGGCCTCGTCGCATCGGTCGTGCTGGTCGTGCTGAGCAAGACGGTCTGGGTCGCCGTCCTCGGCTTCCCGACGGCGCTGTTCCCTTACGACAATCCCGCGCTGATCTCGATGCCGCTCGCATTCCTGTTCGTCTGGCTGCTCTCGGTGACGGACCGCAGCGAGCGCGCGGCGCGCGAACGCGAGGCATTTGCAGCGCAGTTCATCCAATCCGAGATCGGAACGGCTTTGGCCAACGAACGCCCGGCTCTCGCAGCCGCGGCATCGTGACGTTGGACGGCACGAACCGAAGAGCCTGGAAAACAGCATGACCAACGCAGTTCAACTCGACGAGACCCACGACCCGGCACGGCGGAGCTTTGTCGAATCGGCAGACGGCGGGACGACCGACTTCCCGATCCAGAATCTGCCGCTCGGCATCTTCAGCACCGCGGCCGATCCGTGGCCACGGATCGGCACGGCCATCGGAGACTTCGTCTTCGACCTGAAGCGGGCGCTCGGGTCGGGTGAACGTCTCGCGGCGCCGATCCGCCAAGCGCTGCAGCAGGGCACGCTCAATGCGCTGTTCGCGCTCGGACCCGTGGCGATGCGGGAGCTGCGCCGCCGCGCCGCCGATCTGCTTGGTCAGGGCAGCGCGGCCAACGACCCCAGGCGCCGCGCGTCCGAATTGTTGACGCCGCTCGCGGACGCGACGCTGCATCTGCCGACACGCGTCTCGAACTACACGGACTTTTATGCCGGCATCTATCACGCGCAGGCCGCAGGCGCGCTGTTGACGCCGGAAAATCCGCTGCCCGCGAACTACAAATGGGTGCCGATCGCTTATCACGGCCGCGCCTCATCGGTGCAGGTCGGACGCGGGATGGTGCGGCGGCCGCTCGGGCAGCGCCCGCCCGCGGCGGCAGGCGGTGCGCCGAGCTTCGGCCCGTGCGAACGGCTCGATTTCGAGCTTGAGATGGGCTTCTACCTCGCCGCCGGCAACCGGCTCGGCAATCCCGTTCCGATCGCCGAGGCATCGCAGCAGATCGTCGGCTATTCGCTGCTGAACGACTGGTCGGCGCGCGACATCCAGCGCTGGGAGATGTTTCCGCTCGGCCCGTTCCTCAGCAAGAGCTTTGCCACCTCGGTGTCGCCCTGGGTTCTCACGTCGGACGCGCTGGCGCCGTTCCGCGTCGCGGCGCTGGCGCGGCCGGACGGCGATCCGCGTCCGCTCGATTATTTGCTCGACGTGGCCGATCAGTCGCACGGCGGACTCGATGTTCATCTCGAAGTTCTGCTCTCGACCGCACAGATGCGTGCCGCGAACCAGCCCGCCGCGGTAATTGTCAGGTCCAATGCAAAATACCTGTACTGGACGCCGGCGCAGATGGTCGCGCACCACAGCATCAACGGCTGCAATCTGCAGCCCGGCGACCTGATCGGCACCGGTACGATTTCGGGGCCAAGTCCGGCCCAGCTTTCGAGCATGCTCGAGTTCACCGCCGCCGGATCACGGCCGGCCGCCCTTCCGAACGGCGAGCGCCGCGGTTTCCTCGAGGACGGCGACGAGGTCATCTTCCGCGGCCGCTGCATCCGGGAAGGTTTTGTGACCATCGGGTTCGGTTCATGCGTCGGCAAGATCGGGCCCGCCGATGCCGTGATTGCTGGAAGCAACCATCCCTGACAGGGGGAGCCTGATATGGAGTGTCAATCGCTGCTCATCCACGCGCACCTGCAGAACGGGGCGCTCGACCCGGACGACTTCCGGTTCGGACAGCTTCTGACTTTGACGGTCGGGCTGTCGCTGCTGCTGCTCACGCGTCTGGCGATGCTGCTGCTCGCTGCGCTGTAGGGCGACGGAAGTCCGACGGCGAGCGGTTGGTCCATTTCTTGAACGCCTTGCGAAAGCTGGTCGCATCGGCAAAGCCGACACGCTCGGCGACCTGGTCGATGGCCAGATGGGTGTTCTCGAGCAGCTCCGTCGCAATCGACCGCCGCATCCCGTCGACGATCGATTGGAAGGACTGCCCGTCCTCCGCCAGCCTGCGGTGGAAGGTTCGCAACGACAGCCCGAGCTGCGATGCGATCTCCGGCGCACCGGCAAATCGGTTGGGGCTATTGAGGCATGCGGCTCTGATCCGTCTGACCAGCTCCGATTCGCCGGGCCGCTCGGTCATGACGACGTCGCAGAGCTGCTGGCAGATCTTCGCGGTGATCGGGTTGGCATTGGGGCAGGGCAGATCGAGCACCTTGGCGTCGAAATGCCATTCCATGCGATCGGCGCCGAAGTCGATCGGGCAGTTGAACATTCGCTCATAGTTGCGCCAGTGCACGGGCGCAGGAAAAGGAAAGATCATCCGCTTGCTCGGGAACGGCGACTCGAGGATGCGGCTGAACACCGCGGTCATCGAGCTGCGCCAGAATTCCGCGGCGAACGGTAGCAGCTCGCCGAGCGGGTCAAGGCCATGGCTGCGCAGGATCGCAGTCATGCCATGCTCGATCCGGAAGCTGATCTGTCGCACCGCCGGCCCCGCCATCGTGATGTGATCGAGCGAGAACATCAGCGCTTCGCCGAATGTCCGGCTCGACACCAGTGCATAGCCGTAAATGCCGTAATCGCTGATGCGCTGCCGGGCTCCCGCGAGCAGCCCGATGTCGGATCGCTTCGCCAGCCGCGTCGCGTTGCGGTAGATCGCCAGTCGCTGGCGGTGCGAGATGCGGGCATGGGGATCTTCGAGCTGCGAAGCATCGAGGCCGGTCCGCGCGAACAGCTCGCGCACCGAGACGCCCTCCGCGGCGAGCTCGGCCGCCAGCGCGCCGAGGCCGAGCAGGCTCTGCGTCGGCGCATCCGGATCGCTCGAGATCGGCATCACGATCTTGATCGGCTTCATGGCGCGTCCTCCGCCTCCGCCTGGCACAGATTGACAGGTCGACGAACGGCTCTTCCTGCCGTTTGGCAATTTTCGACATCATAAATGGCAGAGCTTGACGTTGTCACGCTTGTTATGACGGGTGACATTCAAATGATCAGAACAGCGGGATCTGCGCCGAGCAGGCCCGCAGCGAGGAGACGTCTGCCCGCTGTGATACCGCGTCGAAAGCGCGTCCAGCCGGCTTTTGCATCGAGCGGAGGGAACCCGATGGCGACAGTACTTCACGACATGGACGGCGGGGTCGGCGTGGTGACGCTGGCGAAGCCGCCGCACAATTTGCTCGACGACCAGCTCATCAATGATGTGGTCCGCGCCTACCACGCGGTGGTCGCGGCCGGTTGCCGCGCCATCCTGCTGCGCAGTGCGATGCGGCACTTCTGCGCCGGCGCGGAGATGGCCTCCTGGGGAACCGGCACCAAGCTGCACACCGATCAGGCCGGGCTCGAACGAGTCTGGCGCAGTCTCGAGGATGTGCCTGTCCCGACCGTTGCAGCCGTAAACGGCGGCGTGCTCGGCGGCGGGCTTGAGCTCGCTTTGACTTGCGACATGATCATCGCCGCGAACACCGCGTTCCTCGGCCAGGTTGAGGTTGCGGTCGGGTTGCTGCCGTTGCTCGGGGGCACGCAGCGCATTGCGCAACGCGCGGGCGTCGCGCGGGCCAAGGAGATCGCGATGCTCGGCCGCCGCCACACCCCCGAGGCGTTCGAACGCTGGGGCATCATCAACCTCGTCGTCCCGGAAGCCGAATTGGGCGCATCGTCGATGACCATGGCGCGGCAGCTCGCCGCCGGGCCGACCAAAGTCATCGCGGGCGTCAAGATGCAGGCGAACCTGCAGGCGCGCGGCGGCGTCGCGGCCGCCGACGCGCGGCAGGTCGAAATCAACGACATGATCTGGAGGGCTAAGGATCGCCAGCGCGGTGCCGATGCCTTCTTCGCGTCGGGTCCGGCAACGGCCGTCTTCGAGGGAGATTGATGATGTCGGCTGCGCCTCTCCAAGGATTGCGGGTCGTCGATTTTACCCGTGTGTTGGCCGGTCCGCATTGCACCAAGGCGCTGCGTGACCTCGGCGCCGACGTCACCAAGATCGAGCCGCCGTCCGGCGACATCGGCCGTGCGGGATTGCCTTACGTCGGCGGCATGGGTCTCTATTTCGTGCAGCAGAACGCCGGCAAGCGGAATCTCAGCATCGACCTGAACTATGCTGAGGGACGCGAGATAGTCACCCGCCTGTGTAGGGATGCGGACGTCATCGTCGAGAATTTCCGTCCCGGCACCTTGGCGCGGTTCGGCTTCAGCTACGACGACGTCCGTGCCTTCAACCCCAGCATCATCTATGTCTCGCTGAGCGGCTATGGGCAGTCGACCTCCTGGCGCAATCGGCCGGCCTTTGCGCCTACGGTGCAGGCCGAGACCGGCCTGACCTCGATCGTGCAGGACCATTTCGGCGCGGCATTGTCGGAGCCTCGCGGCGATTCCTGTAGCCATGCCGATGTTTATACCGGGCTGCAGGGCGTGATCGCCGTGCTTGCTGCACTCCAGCATCGCAACCGCACCGGCGAGGGACAGCACGTCGACGTGTCGATGGCTGCGACGATGCTGTCGGTCAACGAGCGCGCCGGCGCAATGATGTCAGGGATCGACACCGACGGCGAGCCGATTGCGCTGTCGGCAAATGAGTCGCACATCTTCGAGATGTCCGACGGCATCCGCCTGACGATCGCCGCCAGCCCAATCTATTCGCCGATGTTCACGCGCTACTGCGCGATGATGCGGCGAAGCGATCTGCTGGCTGATCCGCGCTACGCCACCGCTAACCTGCGTCGGCACAACCTCGCGCCGCTGCTCGCTGAAATCCGCGCCTGGATCACGACGTTCGAGAATCTCGAGCAGTTGCAGGCGCAGGTTAGCGAAGCCGGGCTCGCGGTCGGGCGCGTGCGCACCGTCAACGAGTTCGTGGAGACCGATTGGGCCAAGGAGTGGAATGCCGTGGTCGAAGTCGATGACCGGGCCGGCGGACTCGTCCGAATGCCAGGCAATCCCTGGATCTTTAGCCGCTCGGAACTGCCATTGCCAGGCTTGCCGGCCTATCAGGGCGAGCACAACGAAGACATCCTTGACCAGCTCGACTTTGCGCCCGAGAGGATCAGGGATCTAGCGCAGCGCAACATCCTGCTCAGCCGTCGATAGACGGAGCTTGTGCGGGCCATGGTTGAAAGAGTGGTTCGATTGGATGGAGGACGGAATCCGACGGCATCAGGCGATCCGTGACGACCTTCTCGGCATGTTCCGCAGCGTAAATCTTGTGACGCGAACTCGCCATGCAGGCGCCTAACTGTTTCCGACCCTCTCACCGCAGGCTCTAACGTTCGATGCCCGGTGCTTGCAGGCAACCGCGGGGGGCTCGCGTTGGTTTACTAAGAAGCTGCTAGTGTCGCGATGAATTGCTCCAAAGTCGGTTGCGCCATTTTTTGCAACCGGTGAAGCTCCTCCGGCTTCAGATTGGTGTAGCGCCTCAGGTTCTTCCAGTTCTTGTGCCCGGTCACGAGTGCGACCTTTTCTATGGGGAGTCCAGCCTCGAATAGCCGGCTCGTCCCTTCATGTCTCAAATCATGAAAGTGGAGATCTTCAATCTTCAACTCTTTGCAGGCGCGGATGAACGCTGTGCCAACTGATTTGCTGTGGTACGGGAAGATACGCCCTTGACCTCTAGTCACTACTCTCTGTTGGAGCAGGATTTCCCACGCATCATATCCAGTCAAATTGAGAAGTGGGATAAGTTGATCATTGCCGATTTTCTTACGAGGGTCCTTTCGATCACGGAGAAGGACCAGTCGCTTTTGCATATCCACGTGTGACCATTCCGGGCGACAGATTTCCGCTTGCCGCATCGTCGTAGCTACTGCGTAGCGGACAATGCGGCCCATCGGAATGTATTGGCGCGGGTTGGTCTCGAAGTATTCAATGAGCTCATCTAATTCATTTTGGGTGGGTCTTCGATCTCGTTCTTGACTGCTTCCGATCAGCGATAAATGGCTCAAGGCAACACGCGCAAGCCGCGCCTCCTCGGCGGAAACTTCAATGCCGTGAACTGCAGCGGCCATCGTTAGGACCGTTCGAATGTAGGAGAGGTCGATTGCAAGCGTTGTCGGTCCAGCTCCTTGTTTCGCCCGCATCCGCCCGAATTCAATCAGCCGCTCGCAGTTGAGTTCGGATAATTTCACGGCTCCGAGCGAAGCCTCTAAGCTGGTTAGGACTGCAGCCTTCGTCCGGCGGGGCGGTCTGCCGATCTCTTGCATATCTTTCCGGTGCAACTTGATCAGATCACCAAATGTACGAATGTTTCGCGAACTGCGTGGCTTCAACGGACCCCGGCGATCGATATTGCGCTCCATATCGAGCGCCCATTCTTCGCCATCCTTGCGGCGGCGGAAGGTTTCTGCCACGTAACGGTTCTTGCGGCGCACCTGGACGCGCCAGTTCCCGGACGGCAACTGAGTGAAGCTGGCCACGGTCGTGTGCACTCCCCAAATCGTGTGCGCTACGTGTGCACTCAAAGGTCAAAACGGGTACAAACGTGTGCAAATTCGGCTAGTTTGGCGTGCACACGTTCATGGTTCATCCTATTGAAGCCTAAGGTAAATAATTGAAATCGCAAGACTATCGCTTTTCTGTGGCTCCGATGCTCGATTGGACCGACCGGCATTGCCGGGTCTTCCATCGCCTGATGTCGCGGCGGGCGCGGCTTTATACGGAGATGCTGACGACCGGCGCCATCATTCATGGCGACCGGGCGCGGCTGCTCGACTTCGACGCCAGCGAGCATCCGGTGGCGCTGCAGCTCGGCGGTTCCGATCCGCGCGATCTTACGGCCGCCGCGCAGATCGGCGAGGAGTTCGGTTACGACGAGATCAACCTCAATGTCGGCTGTCCCTCCGATCGGGTGAAGAATGGCCGCTTCGGCGCCTGCCTGATGGCTGAACCGGCGCTGGTTGCCGAAGGCGTTGCGGCGATGAAGCGTGCGGTGCGGATTCCCGTCACGGTGAAATGCCGGATCGGCATCGACGATCAGGATCCGGAAGTCGCGCTCGACACGCTGGCCCGCGGGGTGATTGCCGCGGGCGCGGATGGGCTTGTCGTGCACGCGCGCAAGGCCTGGCTCAACGGATTGTCGCCGAAGGAGAACCGCGACATCCCGCCGCTCGACTACGATCGGGTCTATCGCCTCAAGGCGGCATTGCCGCACGTGACCATCATCATCAACGGCGGCATCACCAGCCTCGCCGAGGCAAAGCGGCATCTGGCGCATCTCGATGGCGTGATGCTGGGGCGGGCGGCCTATCAGGAGCCATGGCGGCTGCTCACCGTCGATTCCGAGCTGTTCGGCGAGACGCCGCCGCACGCGACGATGAAGGACGTGTTCGCGGCGATGCTGCCCTATATCGAGCGGCAACTGGCCGAGGGCACCCGGCTGCATTCGATCACGCGGCATTTCGTCGGCGCCTTCCATGGTGTCCCCGGTGCGCGTGCGTTCCGCAGGTATCTCGCGGAGAACGGCGTTCGGCCGGGGGCTGACATCGACGTGCTGCGCGAGGCGATCGCACGCGTTGACGATCGCGCGCCGGCGGCGGTCGCGGCCTGAGAGCGCTAGATTCTTTGTTTTGACGCGTTTTCTTCACGCGAACCGGTATCTACTTCGCTTGAAAACGCGCTAATGCTTGCGCTGACGCCGCGTGACGTCTTGAGCGACCTTCAGGAAATTGAACAGATGCGGCATCCGGTTGTCGCGCCGGTAGTTCAGCGACAGCGCAGTGCCCGGATTGTGTCCCTCATAGGCGCGGTAGGCGACGCCGGGCCGTTCCGCCTCCGACACCGATTTCGGCACCAGCGCGATGCCGACGCCGACCGACACCAGGCTGATTGCGGTCTGGTAGTCCTGCGCCAGCACCTGCGATTTCGGAATGAAGCCTTCTTCGAGGCAGATGTTGAGGATGTGGTCGGCGAAGCTCGGTCGCGGCTTGCGCGGGTAGAGGACGAACGTTTCGGCCTTCAGCGCCGCCAGCCGCGGGATCTGCTGATCGAGCAGGGGTGAAGTATCTGATAGCGCGAGGATCAGCGGCTCCTGCAGCAGCGGCTCCGACTTCAGCTCCTCGTCGTCGAGCGAGGGGCGGGCGATGGCGATATCGATCTCGCGCTGGATCACCGCGCGCTTCTGCTCGGCGTTGTTCATCGCCGAAAGCGCGAGCTCGACGTCAGGATAGGCCGAACGAAACGCCTGGATCACGCTCGGCAGCACGCCATAGGTCGCCGATCCGACGAAGGCGACGCGCAGATGACCGGAAAAGCCTTCGCCGATCCGCTTGATCTCGCGGTGCGTCCGGTCGAGCCGCTCCAGCACGTCGCGCGCCCGCTCCAGCAGAACGCTGCCGGCCTGGGTGAGCCGGATCTGGCTGCGGCTCCGGTCGATCAGCATGACGCCGAGATCGCTCTCGAGTTGCGCGATCTGCCGGCTGAGCGGCGGCTGCGCGATCGCAAGCCGCGATGCGGCACGGCCGAAATGCAATTCCTCGGCGACGGCGACGAAATAGACCAGCCGCCTGAGATCCATGACATCGTCGCGATCGGTCACGGCTAGCCGAACGCCTGTTCGCGCGCTTCCAGGGAAGCCGCGGAAAAATCCTGCCGGGTTCGATATCGCGTGGTCATCAGCGCACGATCGAGAGGGTTCCAGCGCGAAGACTGGGCGTGGGTCCCTGGATTGTCAATTGTCCGCGGGAACGGCGCCATCCGGCTAGTCCTTCCGGGCGAAGGCGCGGATCTTGTCCTCGTCGACCTCTACGCCGAGACCGGGGCCATCAGGGACACAGATCTCGAATTCGTCGAATCTGATCGGGTTGACGACCAGATCCTCCACGAGGATTCGCGGACCGAAATGCTCGGTGCCCCATTCGAGCTTGGGCAGGGTGGCGAAGGCGGCGAGATGCGCCGCTGCGCCGATGCTGCTCTCCAACAGGCAGCCGCCATAGAGCTCGAGTCCGTGCGCGGCCGCGACCGCAGCGGCGCGCTTCATCTCGAACAGGCCGCCGCTCTTCACGAGCTTCAGCGAGTAGACGCTGCCGCAGCCCATCGCGCCTGCGCGCGCGATGTCCTCCTTGGTGAAAGCCGCTTCGTCCACCAGCAACGGAATCGAGGTGCGGGCCGCCACACGCGCCATCGCTTCCAGTTGCAGCGCCGACACCGGTTGTTCGATCAGGGCAACGTCCAATTCCTCCAGCGCGGGCATGAAGCGGATGCATTCGGCCTCGGTCCAGCCCTGGTTGACATCGACGATCAGGCGCACCTCCTCGCCGAGGCCGTCACGCAATGCTTGCAACCGCTTCAGATCGGCCTGCGGCCGGTTGAACCCGAACTTGATCTTGAACTGGCGATGTTCGCGGCGCCGCAGCTTCTCTTTCGCTTCTTCCACCTCCTGGCCGCTGTCGCCCGAAGCCAGCGCCCAGATCACCTCCATGCGTTCGCGCACGGCGCCGCCGAGCAGCGCGCTGGCGGGCAGGCCCAGCGCTTTGCCGGCGGCGTCGAGCAGGGCGGACTCGATGGCGCCCTTGGCGGCGAAATTGCGGGTGGCGGCCTTGCTCATGCGCAAGGCATTGGCTTCGAAGGCGAGGGCAGGCTGTCCGAGCAGCGCCGGCGCCAGATAATTCGTGACCGCGGCCTTGATCGACTCCACGCTCTCCTCGGCCCAGCGCGGCCCGCCGAGCGTCGAGGCTTCGCCGATACCCGTCACGCCGTTATCGAGCAGGACGCGCACCAGCACGTAACCCTGATGCGTGACTTCCGTGTTCGAGAGCTTGTGCCGGCGGCGGGTCGGCGCCTCCACGATGGTCGCACGGATACTGCGGATCGCAGTGTCCATTGCGTGAGCCTGCACTCGCTCCACGGGCTCGGCGATTTCGATCACGGCACGACTCATATGTCCTCGCAGGTCAGTTCAGAATGAGCCCTGCCAGGCGGTGGAGCCTGGCAGGACGTAACGGGCATTATTCGGCGGCGACGAGCCGTTCGACGGCGGCTTTCTTGAGCTTGAAGTCGAAGTTGAGCACCAGATCGGTGTCGGCGCCGGCGGGGGCCTTGGCGAACTTGCCGATCAGGCTCTGCTTCACGGCGAACACCGAGTCGTTGTCGAGATACTTGGTCTCGGAATCGTAGATCTGCGAGATCAGCGATTGATAGCCGTCCTTCGAAAGCATGAAGTGGATGTGGCCCGGACGCCAGGGATGGTGGCCCATATACTTCAGCAGCTCGCCGCCGGCGCCGTCATAGGGGATCGGGTAGGGCTCGGGGCGGAGCGCCACGAAGGCATATTCGCCGTTGGCGTCGGTCGTGAAGCGTCCGCGCAGATTGTAGGCCGGCTGCTCCGGATCCTGCAGGTCGTAAAGGCCGTTCGGCGCGTCTTCCCAGACGTCGATCGTAACGCCCTCGATCGGTCGCCCCGCCGTGTCGCTGATGCGCCCGCTGACCTTGACGGTCTGCGCGTTGTCGAACGTCTTCTTGATGATGGAGGCGCCCTTGGCCAGCACCGGCGGATTTTCCCTATAGAACGGCCCCAGCACGGTGGATTCGCTCTCGCCGTCGGTGACCCGGTGGTCGAGCATGTCGACCAGCACCTCGACGCCGAGAATGTCGGCGATCAGGATGAACTCGTTGCGCTTCTCGTCCGAGATGTCGCCGGCGCGGCGCAGGAATTCGCATGCGGCGAACCATTCGGCGAAGGTCAGGTCGACCTCCTTGCAGAAGTCGTGCATGTGGCGGATCAGGCTCGTCATGATCTGCCGGTTGCGATCCGGAATGTCCTTCGAGAGCGCGGCGATCACGTGGTCGGTGATGGTGTCCTTGTTGACGTTCAGCATGGTCGTTCCTCCTTTTCTTGCAGTTTGCTCAAACTTGCATCCCCGTTTTCGGGAATATCGGTCGCTGGTCTCACCAGACAAATTCGTAAGCGGCATTCTCCAGCGTCGCGGGCGCAGGGTGCGGGTCGGCAAGGCCGCCGAAGCGGCCGCGGAAGAACAGCAGCGGCTTCTTGCTGGGCTCCAGCGACATCTCGCGGACGTGGCCGAGGAAGATCGTGTGGTCTCCGGCGACGATCTCATCGGCGAGATCGGTCACGAAATATGCCGCCGCGTCGGCGATCACAGGCAGGTCGTTGCGGCGTTCGAAGACGTCGCAGAGGTCGAGCCTTGGCTTGCCGGCGAAATGCCAGGCGACATCCTCCATGCCCTCGGCGAGGATGCTGACCGCAAAGCGGCCGGTCTTCTGGATGTTGCCGAGCATCTTCGCGCTTTTCGCGATCGAGATCGCGACCAGCGGCGGATCGAGCGAGACCGACATGAAGGCGTTGGCCGTCATGCCGTGATCGCGGCCCTCGCAATGCGTCGTGATGATGGTGACGCCGGTGCCGAACTGGCCACAGGCATTGCGCAACTCTCGCGGATCGATGGCGGTCATCGGCTTGCGACCTCAAGTTGGGCCAAACCGGATCGGTCGGCCGGTGGCGCGGTCACGATATCCCGCCAGTTTTCCAGCGTCGCCGCGGCGGCGGCAAGGCCGGATTGCCGCAAGCTCCGGATCCGGCTGCTGGAGACGATCTCGCCATTGCCACAGCGCACCGGCGGCAGGATGCGCGTGTTGAAGTGCTGCCGCAGCAGCAGGGCGGTGCCGCCCTTGCAGGACCCGAAGCGGAAATCCTCGCCGACGATCACCTCACGCGGTTGCAGCTTATGCAACTCGGCGAGGAAATCGAGCGCGGTGCGCCGGACGTAGATCTGGTTGAAATCGGCGACGACGACGTGGTCAGGCGCGAATGTTGCGATGCGCTCGAGCTTTTCGCGAAGCGAAATCAGCGGCTCGGCCTGGCCGAAATACACCTTTGGCGGCGGATCGAAGGTGTAGACCACGGCTGGAATGCTGCGGCGCCGCGCTGCCGCGATGGTCCGCCGCAGCAGTTCCTGATGGCCGCGGTGAACGCCGTCAAATGCACCGATGGTCACGACGCAGGCGTCGAGGGCCAATTCCCCATCGCGATGGAAAGCGACAGCAGCGCTGTCAAAACCCGTGCCTAAACCCGTGGCCATGGCTCGCTCCGGTTTCGCTCCCTTGCCGTGCTGCGTCAGCTGCGGCGTTGCGCCGGCCGAACGATCCTTGCCATCCGGTCCGTGCCATCGAGTGATAACCCGAGCCGGGCCGGTCCGCGCGGTATGGTGTGATACCTTTCGCCCGCTCCGGGTGAGCGCGTAGCGTTTCCTCCGATGTCACGCCGTCCAAGAGCGTGACGAGATGGTCTTGGGGCCGGTGTGGCAACGCCGCCGGTCCAACGACACAAGCGGAGGAGAAACCCATGACTACTGCGGCAGCCCTGCGGGCCGACGTGCCTGCGTCAACGACCAGCGTCTATACCGGTACGGAATTCCTGGAGAGTATCCAGGATGGCCGGGAAATCTACATCTACGGCGAGCGCGTCAAGAACGTCACCCAGCATCCAGCCTTTCGCAATTCGGCGCGGATGGTGGCGCGCTGGTACGACCGCTTCCATGAGAAGAAGGATCAGATCGGCGTCCTGACCGACACCGGCTCGGGACAGCTGACCCATCCGTTCTTCCTCGGCTCGAAAACGGCTGACGACCTCGTCAAGGGCCGCGATGCGATCGCCGAATTGCAGAAGGTTTCTTTCGGCTGGATGGGCCGCTCGCCGGACTACAAGGCGTCGTTCCTCGGCACGCTGGGGGCGAATTCGAGCTTCTATGGCGACTACGCCGGCAATGCGAAAAAGTGGTATGCCCGGACCCAGGAGCGTCTCGACTTCTGGAACCATGCCATCGTCAATCCGCCGATCGATCGCGACCGCGCCATCGAGGAGGTGCGTGACGTCTTCATGCATGTCGAGAAGGAGACCGACGCCGGCCTGATCGTTTCGGGCGCGAAGGTGGTGGCGACCGGCTCGGCGCTGACGCACTACAATTTCATCGCGCACTACGGCATTCCGATCAAGGACAAGTCGTTCGCGCTGATCTTCACGGCGCCGATGGATGCCAAGGGCATCAAGCTGATTGCCCGCTCGTCCTACGAATTCACCGCGGCGGCGACCGGCTCGCCGTTCGACTACCCGCTGTCCAGCCGCTTCGATGAGAACGATTCGATTCTCGTGTTCGACAAGGTGCTGGTGCCCTGGGAGAACGTCTTCATCTATGGCGACGTCGACAAGATCAACCAGTTCTTCCCGGCCTCGGGCTTCATCCCGCGCTTCACGCTGCATGGCGTGACGCGGCTTGCCGTCAAGCTCGACTTCATCGCCGGTCTGTTCTCGATGGCCGTCGAGGCGACCGGGTCGAAGGATTTTCGCGGCGTGCAGACCGCGGTGGGCGAGGTGATCGCCTGGCGCAATCTGTTCCACGGCATTGCCGACGCGATGGTGAAGTCGCCGATCGCCTGGCAGGGGACCGATGGCTACAATCTGCCGAACCTGAACTACGGGCTGGCCTATCGCGTGTTCGCGCCGATGGCCTATCCGCGGATCAAGGAATTGATCGAGCGTCATGTCGCAAGCGGCCTGATCTATCTGCCGTCGAGTTCGGCCGATCTGGAGAGCGAGGCGATCCGGCCCTATCTTGACCGCTTCGTGCGCGGCTCCAACGGCTATGCCGCGATCGACCGGATCAAGCTGCTGAAGCTGCTCTGGGACGCGGTCGGCTCAGAGTTCGGCGGCCGGCATGAGCTCTACGAGCGCAACTATGCGGGCAATTACGAGAATCTGCGCGTCGAGACGCTGATGGCCGCGAGCGCCACCGGCGACCTCGGTGCCATGCAGGATTTCGTGCGCAATTGCATGAGCGACTACGACGTCTCCGGTTGGACGGCGAAGGACCTCGTCAATCCCGACGACATCAACCTCGTCAGCCGCGGTCTGGTGCAAGGCTGACGATAAGGCTGACGATCTGATAGATCGATCAATGGAGCCGCCGCGATCTTGCGGCGGCTCCACGCCGTTTCACCCCATTGCTGAGAGAGTTCATCACCATGCTGTTCCACGTCGAAATGGATGTGCGGATTCCGCACGATCTCCCGGTCGAGAAGGTCGACGCGCTGAAGGCGGCGGAACGGGTCCGCGCCATGGAGCTGCAGCGCACGGGGGCCTGGCGCCATCTGTGGCGGGTGGCGGGGCGCTACGCCAATGTCAGCATCTTCGACGTGTCTGGCGCGCAGGAATTGCACGACATCCTGTCCAGCCTGCCGCTGTTTCCGTTCATGGAGATCCAGGTCACGCCGCTGTGCCGGCACCCGTCGTCGATCCACGACGACGACCGGTAGCACCGGGTTGAGGCCTCCGGAGCGATTGCGTCGGGTTGGCTCCCGTTCACGTCATCCAGGGCGGGAGCGGGAGATTCTTCTTGCGGAGGAAGTCCGGATTGAAGAGTTTGGACTGGTAGCGCTGGCCACCGTCCGCAAGGATGGTGACGATGGTCTTGCCTGGACCGAGGTCGCGTGCAAGCCGCATCGCTCCCACGATGTTGATCGCGCTCGAGCCACCCAGAACCAACCCCTCATGCGCGACCAGGTTGAACAGGACGGGTAGCGCCTCCTCATCAGTGATCTGGTAGGCCATATCGATCGGCGTGCCCTCGAGGTTCTTCGTCACACGGACCTGGCCGATGCCTTCTGTAATCGACTCACCCTCTGTCGTCAGCTCGCCCTTTGTGAACCAGTTGTAGAGGGCGGCGCCCATCGGATCGCTCAGCGCAATCTTCACGTCGGGGTTTCGCTCCTTGAGGGCGAGCGCGATGCCACCCAACGTCCCGCCGCTGCCGACGGCGCAGGTGAAGCCATCGATCCTTCCATCCGTCTGTTGCCAGATCTCGGGGCCGGTCGTGCGATAGTGGCCGTCGCGGTTGGCGACGTTGTCGAATTGATTTGCCCAGAATGCGCCCAGTTCCTCGGCAAGGCGGCTGGAATAGCGCGCATAGTGGTTCGGATGGGAGGACGGCACGGCGGGCATCAGGCGCAGATCGGCCCCGCACAGCCGCAGCATGTCCTGCTTTTCCTGACTTTGCGTATCGGGCATCACGATCACGGATCGATAACCGCGCGCATTGGCCACGAGCGCAATGCCGATGCCGACATTGCCGGCCGTGCCTTCCACAATGACACCGCCCGGCTTGAGCCGGCCGCGCTGCTCGGCGTCGTTGATGATGGCGAGGGCTGCACGATCCTTGATCGAGCCGCCCGGATTAAGAAATTCGGCCTTGCCGTAAATGTTGCAGCCCGTGATCTCCGATGCCGCGCGCAGCCTGATCAACGGCGTCTTGCCAATGGAGTCCAGAAAACCGGATCGAACGTTCATGGTTGCCCCGCCTGGCCAAACAGTAGCTTGATGCTGTTTTTCTCTTGATCTCGGAAATTTCCTTGCCGCACGGCATGCGGGATTGGAAATCCTAGTCTCTGACCGCGTCGTCATCGGACACGTCGCGTGCCGACATGCTGGAGCAGATAGCGAAACTCAATAGAGCCAGTTTTCGTGCACCGTACAATCCTCGTTTTTCGACAGTGCGACTGCAGATCGCTCATGCGGTTGGTACGTTGTGTCATTTCACTGCGGAAGTTGGTCCGCATCGCGTACGGACCGCACAATCGTGCGGCCATCAAGTGCGATCTGTGGATGTGCGCCCCGGATTGCCACGCGCATGCAGTGGAGACGGCATAAGCCGCCCCTGGCCTTCGTTGCGTGAGCGCTGGCGCAGCCTAATCGACGGCCGTGCGCGGGCGCCGGTGGCGGCTTGAGGTGTTGATACTGCCGGTGACGTCGGGGTAGCCGGTCAGGCTCAGCGTGTCGGCGCGGACGCCCCAGCTCTCGAGCCGATCGAGGAAGCTCATGCCGAGCAGGTTGGTCTTCATCTGCCCGCGCTGCATCACCAGCGCCGGCACCGATTTCTCGACCAGCTTGCCGACCGCGAGCCGATCGAGCGTCAGCCGCGCCGCCTTGGTGTGACCGCCGGCGGTCTCGAGGTCGACATTGTATTCGAGCATATCGATCGGCAGCCCGATCGCCTTCGCGGTTTCCCAGGTGAGCACGACCGAGGTCGCGCCGGTGTCGATCACCATCGGGGCGCTGACGCCGTTGATCTTGGCGCGGAACGCGAACTCACCGCCCTGGCCGCGCGCAATCTGCACCGCAGGGGCGGAGCTGGAGGTGAAGGCTGAGGCGGTGATGCTGCGGCCGAAGATCTGGGTCAGATTTTCCCTGGCGCGGGCGATCTGCTCGGGGTCGCCATAGGCGACGACGGCGCCGGCGGTTGCCATCAGAAGCACGATGACGAGGAGGATACGGGTCACGGCGCAACCCCCGCCGCAACGCCGATCACGCGCGTTTCGGACGCGGCTCCATGCGCTCGAGCCCAGCCTCGGCCATGCGCGCCGGCAGCGTCGCCATCACCGACAGCCGCTCCGTGCGGTCCATCTTGTGCCAGCGCGCGATCTCCGGAAGCGTGCGGCCACAGCCGAAGCAGAGCTTCGTCCTGGGGTCCATCATGCAGACTGCGATACACGGCGTCTCTGAGCTCATTGTTCAAGTGTTGAACGGTTTCAGCGGCCAGTGCAAGCCGGCTGACGTGGGATGCTGCATCACGCCTCCGCTTTTTGTCGCGAGCATGGTCCCGGCGCGAACGCCTTGGGTTTATTGCCAAAGCATTTTCGAGCGAAGTGGAGACCGGTTCGCGTAAAGAAAACGCGTCAGAACCAAAGTCTAGAGTCCCGTTCCGAATCCATCGGAACGGAAAGGGCTCTGGCGATAACCGCGTCACGATCTTCCGCGACATGCTCTACAATCCGGTGCCGGCACTCATGATCGACTTGCGGCGCACGCGTTTCCGGTCGGCGCCCATCGCGGGCTCGACGGGCTCCGGCGGCTGCATCGGCGGCGCTTCTTCTGCCATCGGCGCCAGCGCGCTCATCACCCGTTCCGGCGGCAAGGTGACGATCACCTCGGTGCCGATGCGCAGCTTCGACTTCAGCGTGAAGGTGCCGCCATGCATGTCGATCAGGCTTTTCGCGATCGGCAGGCCAAGGCCGGCGCCCTGTTCCGCCGACTTGATCGAGTTGGAGCCCTGGCCGAAGGAGGCCAGCACGACCGGGATCTCGTCCTCGGCGATGCCGCTGCCGGTGTCCTTGACGCTCAGATACTGCCCGCCCGACGCGGTCCAGCCGACCTTCAGCCAGATTTCACCGCCCTGCGGGGTGAACTTGATCGAGTTGGAGAGCAGGTTGAGCACGACCTGTCGGATGGCGCGCTCGTCGCCCCAGATCCTGGGCATGCCGTGCTCGAATACCTCGTGGATGGTGATGCCGCGGCTGGAGGCGCGCAGCTTCAAGAGATGGTGGCAGTCGGCGACGACATGCACCAGCGCCACGGCCTCTTCATTCAGCTCGTAGCGACCGGCCTCGATCCGCGACAGATCGAGGATCTCGTTGATGAGATTGAGCAGGTGCACGCCGGAATTATGGATGTCGGCGGAATATTCCTTGTAGACCGGCACGGTATGCGCGCCGAAGATCTCGCTCTTCATCACCTCGGAGAAGCCGAGGATGGCGTTGAGCGGCGTGCGCAGTTCGTGGCTCATCTGGGCGAGGAAGCGCGACTTGGCGACGTTGGCGGATTCGGCACGGTGGCGCGCCTCGTCGGAGATCGCCTTGGCCTGCTCCAGTTCGCCGATCAGCGCATCCTTTTCGGCGCGGGCTTCCAGCGTCGCCAGCGTGGTCGAATGCAGGCGGTGCGCGAGCAGGGCAAAATAGCCTTCGGCGGCAAGCGCGAGCAGCGCCAGCACGTAATTGTCGAACGCGCCGTTGAGCACGAGGTCGAGCGCGATCCCGACTGTCACCGGAACGGTCGCCGCAAGGGCTGCGATCGGCAGGCTCGCGGCCAGCATGCTGGAGACCGCGATCACCAGCAGCATCAGGAACATCATCAGCGTGTTGGAGGCGAGATCGCGCCCGGCGGGGTGGATCAGGATCGCGGTCCAGCACAGGCCGTAGAGCAGGTCGAGCAGCACGAAGCGGGTCCGCCATTTGCGGGTGACCGCGACCGAGGTTGGTTCGGCGAGGAAGCGGGAACAGCTGCGGATGATGGCGAGATGGACGCAGAGGATGCCAACCGTCCAGGCGCCGGCCACGATCGGCTTCATCCAGAGGCCAAACAGCACGCCGGTTGCCACCACGAGCAGCATCACGACGTATGACGCCGACATGCGGGTCTGGGCGTATTGGCGGAGCAGTTCGGCGTCGAACGCCGGGCGGGTTCCACTGGTTGACGTTAACCGATCCCGCGCCTCGCGCACCCGCTGCGCGGCGACGCGCCGGCTGTTCACCGGCACCGTCACCTGAGGTCCTGCCGGAAGCGCTACAACTTCAGGCTTTTCTGCGGGATTACTCATAAACAACACAAATCCTGCCAGCGAACCGCGCGGGCCTTTTGCATTGTCTATCTGTGACGCTAAATCATTAAGCGATGACTTAAAGAGCTAAGGAAAAGCGTAAACGGGAAGTTAAATTAACTTTTGCGCCGGGGGCTGCGCCGTTGTGCGCGATGGCGGGCGCACACGCGTACGCCGGGTCTGACAATTCCATGCTGTCATGGCCGGGCTAAGCCGTTGTCCCGGCAATCCACGTCTTGCTTTTCGTAGATCCACAGGGGTGGATGCCCGGGACAAGCCCGGGCATGACGAGATTGTGGGAAGCGTTAGCGCTGCAGACGGGCGAGCAGGCTCGACGTATCCCAGCGCTTGCCGCCCATCTTCTCGACCTCGGCATAGAACTGGTCGACCAGCGCGGTGGCGGGCAGGGTGGCGCCGTTGCGGCGGGCTTCCGCCAGCGCAATCGAGAGGTCCTTGCGCATCCACTCGACCGCGAAGCCGAAATCGTACTTGCCCTCGTTCATGGTCTTGTAGCGGTTTTCCATCTGCCAGGACTGCGCCGCGCCCTTGGAGATCGTCTCGATCACGGCGGCGACGTCGAGGCCGCTCTTCTTGGCGAAGTGGATGCCCTCCGACAGGCCCTGAACCAGGCCTGCGATGCAGATCTGGTTGACCATCTTGGTGAGCTGGCCGGCGCCGGCCGGGCCGAGCAATTTGCACATCCGCGCATAGGCGCCGGTGATGATCGGCTCCGCGCCTGCATAGGCGTCTTCGCTGCCGCCGCACATCACCGTCAGCACGCCGTTCTCCGCGCCGGCCTGGCCGCCGGACACCGGCGCGTCGACGAATTTGAACCCGGCCTTGGTCGCGGCGGCATCGAGCTCGCGGGCGACCTCGGCGGAGGCGGTGGTGTGATCGACGAAGGTCGCGCCCTTCCTGACCCCGGCGAAGGCGCCATCGGGGCCGATCGTCACCGCGCGCAGGTCGTTGTCATTGCCGACGCAGCACATCACGAAATCCTGACCTTCGGCGGCGGCCTTCGGGGTCGGCGCGGTCTTGCCGCCGAACTTGTCGGCCCATTCCTTCGCCTTCGCCGCGGTCCGGTTGTACACGGTGACCTCATGGCCGCCTTTTTTCACGAGGTGTCCCGCCATCGGGAAACCCATCACGCCGAGACCGAGAAAAGCGACTTTAGCCATGTCTGTTACCTTGTGATTTGCCGTGGTGACCGCCCTTGAGACCGCCGGAAAACGTCGCGGCGGGCAGGGCATTCCGTCCATGGAAGGAGCCGCACCATACCCCCTGTGCAGCGGAGGGCAACGGCCTTGGTGGGATGGCAGAAGGCGGTTTTGTGCTAGGATTGGCCCACCAACGAAGTTCACAAAAAAGGGAGTGTGTCGCATGGGCATGAGCGTCGGTGTGCTCGATCATTTCAATATCCGGACCCGGAATCTCTCCGCCACGGTGCGGTTCTACGAGGACATTCTGGGCCTGGAAAAGGGCGCGCGGCCGAACTTCGCGTTCCCCGGTGCGTGGATGTACAGCGAGGGCAAGGCGGTCGTGCATCTGGTCGATATTTCGGCGACCGACGAGGCACAAAAGCCTGACTCGGGCGTCGTCCATCACGTCGCCTTTGCCAGCCAGGGCTTCGATGGGATGAGGCAGCGGCTTCAGTCCAAGGGCATGGAATTCGATTCACGCCAGGTTCCCGGCGGCGATCTCTGGCAGATCTTCGTCAACGACCCCAACGGGGTCATGATCGAGCTGAACTACGAGGCCGCCAAGGAAGGCGGCTCGGCTGCGCCGGCCGAGCGGCGGGACGACGTCGGAGCGAGGTAGCCTTTTGCGCTGCAACGCTCTATGGGTCGTCTCTTGGGCATGATCCGGAAAAGTGCGAAGCGGTTTTCCGGCGCGACAAACGCGACGCGTTTGCGCGGAGATCATGCCGCGAAATGTCCAGGAGATGCGCGGTGAGCGTGACGCAGCAACAGGTTCTCGATTGCCTTGCCAAGGTGATGTCGCCACGCGGCACGGCCTTGACCAACGCCAATGTGCTGTCGGCGATCACTGTCACCGACGGCAAGGTGTTCTTCTCGATCAATGTCGACGCCGCGGAGGCCCGCGCCTGGGAGAGCGTGCGTGCGCAGGCCGAGAACGCCGTGCGCGCCATTCCCGGCGTCAGCGTCGCGATGATCGCGCTGACCGCCGAGCGCAAGGCGGGCGGTGCGGCGCCGGCGCCGCGGCCCGCCGGCGGCGTCCCGCCGGCGTCCGCCCATCGCCATCCGCATCCGCCCGGCGGGCAATCGCCGATGGCCCGGCAGGCCGAGATCCCCGGCATCTCCGCCGTCATCGCCGTCGCCTCCGGCAAGGGCGGCGTCGGCAAATCGACCACGGCGCTCAACCTCGCGCTCGGTCTGCGCGACCTCGGCCTGCGCGTCGGGCTGCTCGACGCCGACATCTATGGCCCGTCGGTGCCGCGGCTGACCGGCATCCGCGAGAAGCCGCAGCTCAATGACGACAAGAAGATGGTCCCGCTGCAGCGCTTCGGCCTGTCGATCATGTCGATCGGCTTCCTGGTCGAGGAGGACACCGCGATGATCTGGCGCGGGCCGATGGTGATGTCGGCGATCACCCAGATGCTGCGCGACGTCGCCTGGGGCACGCTCGACGTGCTTGTGGTCGACATGCCGCCCGGCACCGGCGATGCCCAGCTCACGCTGGCGCAGAACGTCCCGCTCAAGGGCGCCGTCATCGTCTCGACCCCGCAGGACCTCTCGCTGATCGACGCCCGGCGCGGGCTTGCGATGTTCAAGAAGGTCAACGTGCCGGTGCTCGGCATCGTCGAGAACATGAGCTATTTCCAGTGCCCGCATTGCGGCACCCGCTCGGATATCTTCGGCCATGGTGGCGCCCGCCACGAGGCCGAGAAGCTGGGGGTGCCGTTCCTCGGCGAAATCCCCCTGCACATCGCAATCCGCACCGCCTCCGATTCCGGCAACCCGGTGGTCGAGAGCGAACCGGACGGCCCGCACGCGGCGATCTACCGCGCGATCGGCGGCAAGGTCCGCGAGCAGCTGCAAGGCGTCATCGCGGCAGCCTGAGCCTGCGCTGCCGTCCCGCTGGGCCGATCGGCCTCGAAGCGTCGGGAGCCGGCGGGCCTTCTTCACAGGCCTGTGGCCCCTGGGCCTTTGGACGATTGCTGAATCGGTTCCGGCCTGTATGTTTATGCAGGAGTGGCCGAATCGTACCACGGGTGAAGCCAAACTGCGGGAAGGGGCCGTGAGGCGACCATCGATATGGCAGCATCACGCGAAGCAAACAAACAGCACCGCAAACATCTGACGCGGGAGAAGCGCGCAGAGGCCTCCCGGCTGGCATTCAACATGGCCAAGAAATCCGACTCGATGGGCGAGGCTGCCGAGGTGATCGCCAAGACGTATGGCGTCAGCAAGACGACCGCGCAAAGCTGGATCCGGCGCGGGCGGTATTTGGCTGATCAAGCCAAGAAGGCGCGAGAGACGACGCGGCGCTGATTGCTCCCGTAACCCGGTGGTTGAGAGCGGACCGGACGGCCCGCACGCGGCGATTTACCGCGCGGTCGGCGGCAGCTCCGCGGCCACCTGCCAGGCGTCATCGTCGCCGCCTGAAGGCGCATTTTCCGGCTGATTTCCAGCCTCATCAGACTTTCGTTTAATTGGCGCGGTCATGCCATTGTCGCGTTTCCGTGAAGCCGCCTTCCGTGTTAAAGGGCCGACCCAGAGCGCCTCGGCAGGCCTTCACGCGCCTGCCGGAGAACTGCTTGCGGTCACTGGGAAACGCCCCTGAAGGAGAAGTCTTACGATGAAGCGTCGTGATTTTTTGAAAGTTTCTGCGGCCGGTGCTGCCGCGACGGCGGTTGCCGCGCCGGCGATCGCGCAGTCCTCGCCTGAAATCAAGTGGCGCCTGACCTCAAGCTTCCCGAAGTCGCTGGACACCATCTATGGCGGTGCCGTCGAGCTGTCGAAGTACGTCGCCGAAATGACCGACAACAAGTTCCAGATCCAGGTGTTCGCGGCGGGTGAAATCGTCCCCGGCCTGCAGGCACTGGACGCGACCTCCAACGGCACGGTCGAGATGTCGCACACCGTCGCCTACTACTATGTCGGCAAGGACCCGACCTTCGCGATCTACGCCTCGGTGCCGTTCGGTCTCAATGCCCGCATGCAGAACTCCTGGTGGTACCAGGGCGGTGGCCAGGAACTCGGCAACGAGTTCTTCAAGAAGTTCGGCGTGATCGGTTTCCCGACCGGCAACACCGGCACCCAGATGGGCGGCTGGTTCCGCAAGGAGATCAAGACCGTCGCCGACATGTCGGGCCTGAAGATGCGCATCGGCGGCATTGCCGGCCAGGTGCTGCAGAAGGTCGGCGTGGTGCCGCAGCAGCTCGCCGGCGGCGACATCTATCCGGCGCTCGAAAAGGGCACCATCGACGCGGCCGAGTGGGTCGGTCCCTATGACGACGAGAAGCTCGGCTTCCAGAAGGTCGCCAAGTACTACTACTACCCGGGCTTCTGGGAAGGCGGTCCGACCGTGCACTCCTTCATCAACCTGGAGAAGTGGAACGCGCTGCCGAAGAACTACCAGGCGATCCTGGCCAACGGCGCCGCCAACGCCAACAGCTGGATGGCCGCGCGCTACGACATGCAGAACCCCTCCGCGCTGAAGCGGCTGGTTGCCGGCGGCACGCAGCTGCGTCCGTTCACCAACGAGGTGCTCGAGGCCTGCCTCAAGGCGACCAACGAGCTTTGGGGTGAAATCTCGGCCAAGAATGCCGACTTCAAGAAGTCGATCGAGGCCATGCAGGCGTACCGCTCCGACCAGTATCTGTGGTGGCAGGTCGCCGAATACACCTTCGACAGCTTCATGATCCGCTCGCGCACCCGCGGCTGATCGGCACGGCGTTTCGGATGAGCGTTCGCGTAGAGAGAACGCAGGCAAACAAGAACCAACGGCTTCGGTCCTAGGATCGAAGCCCGCCACGAGCTTCGAGCAAAAATAACCCGGCCTCCGCAACGAGGCCGGGTTTTTTGCGTCTGGCATTCGGGAAGGGGATGTTCCATGCTCGCATCCGAAGCCTCGGCACGAAGGCGGCGTGTGATCGGTCATTGATCATGACGGTAAAGAAAAGCGGCGCGACGATCGAAAGCAGTCGACGCTCGGACAACACAATCGAACAGGGCAGGATTCAAATGAAGCGAAGAGATTTCATCAAGGTCACGGGTCTGGGCGTCGCCGGCGCAGCCACGGTCGCAGCTCCCGCGATCGCGCAGTCGATGCCGGAGCTCAAGTGGCGCTTGACGACGAGCTGGCCGAAGTCGCTCGACACGCTGCACGGCGGCGCCGAGCTGATGGCGAAGGCGGTGGGTGAAGCCACCGACAACAAATTTCAGATCCAGACCTTTGCTGCCGGCGAGATCGTGCCGGGCCTGCAGGTGCTCGACGCCGTGCAGAACGGCACCGTCGAGATGGGGCACACCGCGCCCTATTACTATTTCGGCAAGGACCCGACCTTCACCTTCGGTTCCGCGGTGCCGTTCGGGCCCAACATGCGCCTCAATCAGGCCTGGTTCATGCTGGGCGGCGGCAAGGATCTGCTCAACGAGTTCTACAAGAGTTACAACGTCACCTCACTGCTCGCCGGCAACACCGGCTGCCAGATGGGTGGCTGGTTTCGCAAGGAGATCAACAGCGTCGACGATCTCAAGGGCCTCAAATTCCGCATCGGCGGCTTTGCCGGCAAGGTGATGCAGAAGCTCGGCGCGGTGCCGCAGCAGCTCGCCGGCGGCGACATCTATCCGGCGCTGGAGAAGGGCACCATCGATGCGGCCGAGTGGGTCGGTCCCTACGACGACGAGAAGCTCGGCTTCTACAAGGTCGCGCCGAACTATTACTTTCCCGGCTGGTGGGAGGGCGGCCCAATGCTGGTGGCGATGATCAACCTCGACAAGTGGAACGCGCTGCCGAAGCATTATCAGTTCGTGCTCGAGCAGGCCGGTCATCTCGCCAACAACTGGATGATGGCGCGCTACGACCAGGCCAATCCGATCGCGCTGAAGAAGCTGCTTGCGGTCGGCACCAAGCTGCGTCCGTTCCCGGCCGCGGTGATGGAGGCTTCCTTCAAGGCCGCCAAGGAGCTGCATGCCGAGGTTTCGGCGACCAATGCCAACTTCAAGAAGGTCTATGACTCGCTGACCTCGTTCTCCAACAACGGCTATCAATGGTTCCAGGTCGCCGAGGTCGGCTACGACAACTTCATGGCGCGCCACTCGCAGGCGTGATTGCGCGCTGGCATCACCGCAACAGCAAGCCCCGAAGCGATCGCTTCGGGGCTTCGCATTTGAACGATCAGGTCTTCGACGCGACGCGGCTTTCGAACACGCATGATCGCCAATCGCTGGTCGCACAATCGGTCGGCCAGCCGCCGCCGAGCGCCATGAACAGCGCCGCGGTGTCCGACAGCCGCGTCGCCACCGCCTGGACGCGGGTGATCGCGGCGTTGAAATAGGCCTGCTGCGCATTCAGCACCGTGACCTGCGTGACCTGCCCAAGCACCAGCTGCTTCTGCACGATCTCGAGGCTGGCCTTCGCGGTGTCCTCCGCCTTGATCGCGCTCTGCACAGCACGGGCATCCGCCTGCAGGCTGCGCAGCGCGTCGGCAACGTTCTGGAACGCGGTGATGACGGCTTGCCGGTACTGCGCGTTGGCTTGCTCGAGCGCGGCTTCGGCCGACCTTTGCTTGTGGTACAGCGTAAGGCCGTCGAACACGGTCTGCGTCGCGCTGCCCGCGACGGTGTAGAACAGCGTTCCCGGCGTGAACAGTCCGGCCAGTGTGGTGGCGCTGGCGCCGGGGTTGGCGCTGAGCGTAACGTTCGGCAGCCGTGCCGCGATCGCAACCCCGACCAGCGCGCTCGCCGAATGCAGATTGGCTTCGGCCGCGCGCACGTCAGGACGCTGCGCCACCAGCGTGCTCGGCAGGCTGACCGGCAAATTGGCCGGCAGGGCAAGGCGCTGCAGATCGAATTTTTGCAGGATCTCGTCGGCGGAGAATTGTCCGGCCAGCGCAGTCAGCAGGTCGCGCTGGATCGCGAGCTGCTTCTGCAGCGGCGGCAGCGTCTGCTCGGCCTGGGCCAGCGCGGTCTGCTGCGCCAGCACATCGACCTGGGCCGCCTGGCCGGCCTCGAACTGGTTCCTGAGGATGCCGAGGATATCGCGCTCGATCTTGACGGTGCGCTCGGTGGCCGCGATCTGGCCGCGCAGCGAAGCCTCCTGGATTGCCGCGGTCACGACGTTGGCGGTGAGCGTCAGATAGGCCGCCTCGAGCTGGAACCGGGCCTGCTCGGTCAGCGCATCGAGGCTCTCGACTGAACGGGCGTTCGCGCCCCAGATGTCGGGCACGAAGCTGATGTTGAGCTGGGCGGTGTGCAGGGTATAGCGCTGTTGTGACGGATCGCCCGGGGCCGCCTGCGTCGTCATGTTGGAGATCTGCTGGTCGGAGGGCGTGTAGTTCACCCCGGCCTGCGGAAAGTACAGGCCGCGCTGCGCCAGCGCGTTGTAGTTCGCGACCTTGATCGCCGCTTCGGCGGACTGCAGCGACGGATTGCGCTCGACCGACAGGCGGATCAACTGGTTGAGCGGCGCGGAGCGGAACGCCGCCCACCAGCGCGTCGGGATATCGGCTCCAGTGCTGAAGCGCTGCTGCGCCAGGCGCGGCCCCGCCGGATCGGTCGCGGGCGATCGCAACGGCTCCGGCGTGTAGCCGGCGACATCAGGCGGAGGCGGCGCGGTGAAGTTGGGACCGACGGCGCACGCCCCGAGCATCAGCGCGCCTGTGCCGATCAGCAGCACGCGCAGCGCGGCGACGACGGCCGGGCAGGGTATTTTGGCACTGAACGCGTACATCGCAGGATGCCCCTAATGCGCGGCTTCGGGCGGGGCCGCAGCCGGTGTCTCGCTGGGCGAGGCGGCGCGCTCGTGCGACAGGAAGATCTTGCGCAGCGCGGGCGCGACGATCAGCAGCAGCAGCGGGCCGATGAACATGCCGCCCACCACCACGGTCGCGAGCGGCCGCTGCACCTGGCTGCCGATGCCATGCGACAGCGCGGCCGGAAACAGCCCGACGCCTGCCGACAGCGCGGTCATCAGCATCGGGCGCATGCGCTGCTCGGCGCCGTTGAACACCGCCTCGGCGATGCTCTGGCCCGACGCGCGCAGCTCGCGGAAATAGGTGATGTTGAGGATGCCGTCCATCACGGCGACGCCGAACAGCGAGATGAAGCCGATCGCCGCCGAGATCGAGAAATTGAGCCCGGCGAGATACAGCGCGATCAGGCCGCCACCGACCGCGAACGGAATTCCGGCCAGCGCCAGCAGGCTGTCGCGCAGCGAGTTGAACAGGCTGTAGAGCAGGACGAAGATCAACAGCAGCGTGACCGGCACCACGATCATCAGCCGCGCCTTGGCGGCCTCGAGATTGTCGAACTCGCCCGACCAGATCATCCGGTAGCCGGTCGGCAACGGCACCGCCTCCGCGATCTTCGCTTGCGCCTCCGCCACCGTGCCGCCGAGGTCGCGGCCGCGGACGCTGAACTTGATCGGAATGTAGCGCTGGCTGCGTTCGCGGTAGATGAACAGCGCGCCGGTATCGAGCGAGATGTCGGCGAGTTCGCTCAAGGGAATATAGGCGTTGGTGCCCGACGGGGTCGCATAGGCGACCTTGATGTCGCGCACTGCGTCGATGCTCTGGCGGAATTTCGGATCGAGCCGCACCACGACGCCGAATTGCCGGTCGCCCTCGAGCACCGTCGTGGCATTGGCGCCGCCGAGCGCCGCCTGCACCACGGTGGTAACGTCGCCGGTGTTGAGGCCGTAGCGCGCGGTCTTTTCCCTGATAACGCGGATATTGAGGTTGGGCTGGCCGACCAGATGGAAGATGCCGAGATCGGCGACGCCGCGGATCTTGGCCATCTCCTGCGCGACCTTGGCCGCGAGCCCTTCGAGCACGTCGAGATTGGGGCCGATGATCTTGACCGAGTTCGCGCCCTTCACCCCGGACAGCGCCTCCTCGATGTTGTCCTGGATATACTGCGAGAAGTTGAAGGTGACGCCGGGCAGCTCCTCGTCGAATTCCGTCTGCAGCTGCTCGGTGAGCTTTTCCTTGGTCAGGCCCGGAGGCCACTGGTCGAACGGCTTGATCGGCGCGAACAGCTCGACGTTGGAGAACGGCGAGGCGTCGCTGCCATTGTCGGGGCGGCCGTGCTGCGACACCACGGTGATGATCTCGGGGTGACGCAGCAGGATCTCGCGCATCTTGCGGGTCGGGTCGGTGCCGGCCTCGAGCGAGATGGTCGGCGGCATCGAGGCGCGGATCCAGAAATTGCCTTCCTCGAGCGCCGGCAGGAATTCGCTGCCGAGCCGGCTCGCCGCCAGCGCGCTGAGGCCGAGGAAGATGGCACCGGCCGCGATCGCGACTTTCAGATGCGACAGTGACCAGCGCAGCACCGGCGTGTAGGTCTGGCGCAGCCGGCGGACGATGATGGTCTCGGTCTCCTCGATATGCTTCGGCAGCAGCAGCGAGGCCAGCACCGGCGTGACCGTGAAGGTCGCCAGCAGCGCGCCGGCCAGCGCATAGCCATAGGTCCGCGCCATCGGGCCGAAGATTTGCCCTTCGACACCCTGCATGGTGAACAGAGGCACGAAGGCGGTCACGGTGATGGCCGCGGTGAAGAACACCGCCTTGTCGACCTGCAGCGCGCTGACGAAGATCATGCGGAGCCGCTCGGTCCAGCCTGGCGCGGGCCCACCCTGTTGCGTCGTCGGATCACTCCCCCAATAGCCCTCGGCGAGGTTCTGCAGCAGGCGTAACCGGCTCTCGGGCGTGGACTGGAAGTTGCGGAAGATGTTCTCCATCATGATGACGGCGGAATCGACGATGATGCCGAAATCGACCGCGCCGAGCGACAGCAGATTGGCGTCCTCGCCCTGCAGCACCAGGATGATGATGGCGAAGAACAGTGCGAACGGGATGTTGGCGCTGACGATCAGCGCGCTTCTGAGGTCGCCGAGGAATATCCACTGGATCACGAACACCAGAAGGCAGCCGAACAACAGATTGTGCAGCACCGTGTGGGTCGTCACGCCGACCAGCGAGCTGCGGTCGTAATAGGGGACGATTTTGACTCCTGATGGCAGTGTGCCGTCGCTGTTGATCCTGGCGACCTCTTCCTCGACCTTGGGGATGATGTCGTTGGTGTGCTGGGTGCGTCCCATCACGACGATCGCGGCGGCCACGTCGTCATTGCCGTCCTTTCCGGCAATCCCGAGCCGCGGCACATAGCCGACCGAGACTCTGGCGACGTCCTTGATCTGGATCGGCAGGCCGTTCGACTGGGTCAGAACGATGTTCTCGATGTCCTCGACACGGTAGCCCTTGGTGACGTCGTCATCGCCGCCGGAATTGATCAGGCCGATGCCGCGGATATTGACCGATTGCTGGCCGATCGCGATTTCGCGGCCGCCGACATTGACGTTGGAATTGCCCAGAGCGCTGATCAGCTGCGGCACGGTGATATTATAGGCTTCGAGCTTGGCGAGATCGGCGTCGACGTTGAACTGCTTGGTGGTGCCGCCCCAGGAATTGATCTGCACCACGCCCGGCAGCGTCATCAGCCGGCGGGCGACGACGTAGTCCTGCAACGTCCTGAGATTGGTCAGGCCAAAATTGGGCGGACCGACCAGCTGGTAGCGGTAGATCTCGCCAACCAGGCTGGATTGCTGGATCTGCGGGATCTGATTGCCGGGAAGCTGGACGTTTTGCGTGAGATTGTTGGTGGCCTGCGAGAGCGCGAAATAGTAGTCGACGCCGTATTTGAAGGTGACCCGTACGAACGACAGGCCGTAGAACGAGGTCGAGCGGATGTTGACGACGCCCGGCGTCGAGTACAGCCCGACCTCCATCGGGATCGTGTAGTACTTCTCCATCTCCTCGGCGGAGAGCCCGGCCGCCTGCGCCGTGATCTCGAGGATGACGGGCGCCGGGTTCGGATAGGCCTCGATGTTCAGCCTGGTGAATGCGGCGAAACCGGCGGCGCAGAACACGACAAGGCCGAGCACGATGACGGCGCTTCGGGTCAGACCGAACTGAAGGAGGCTCTTGACCAAGGTGCTGCACTTACTCTTGAGCGGGCGAGGGCGCGGCCAGGACGGCTATCCGGCGGCCGCGTTGGCGAACTTGTTGCTGAGGAAGATCGCGCCGGTGGAGGCGACCTTCTCGCCGGCGCCGAGGCCGCTGAGGATCTGCCGCCAGCCGTCCTGCTCCAGGCCGATCGTGACCGTGCGGCGGCTGAATTTGCGGCTGTCGGTCGTGATCCACACCGTCATCGTTCCATCGCCCTCGCGCACGATGGCATCCGAGGGCACGCTGACCGACAGCCTCGGCGGCTCGGTCTCGATGGTGAAGCTCGCCAGCATGCCGGCGCGCAGCTTGTGCCGGGGGTCGTCGATCACCGAACGCACCAGCTGACGGTGCGAAGTAGGATCGATGTTGAGGCCCAGCGTCGTCACGCGGCCGCGAAACACCTCGCTCGGATAGGCGGGCACCCGGACCTCGACCGATTGGCCGATCCGGTAAGAGGGAGCATCGGTCTCGATCACGTTGGCGACCATCCACATTGTCGAGATGTCGGCCAGTGAGTAGGGCGCCGGTGCATTGCCGGGCTGCACGTAGAGACCAGGCGCTGCGTTGCGCGCAATGATCCGGCCGGAGATCGGGCTCGGGACCACCAGGATGGAATCAACCTTGCGGTCGGCGACGATGCGGTCGATCTCGGCGTCGGTCTTGCCGAAGATGCGCACCGCGTCGCGCGCGGCCTTGTAGTTGCCCTCGGCCGTTTGCTGATCCGACGTCGCCTGGTCGACGTCCTTCTGCGCGCCGCCGCCGGTCTTCAGCAGCTGTCTGACCCGCGCCAGCGTTCTGGTCTGCAGTTCGAGCACGCCGGCGGACGCCAGCAGCGAGGACTCTGCCTGCAGCAGATCGGGGCTGTCGATGGTGAACAGCGTCTCGCCCTTCGCAACCTCGTCACCGACATTGAGGGGCGCGTCGACGATCCTGCCGGGGTTCGGCGCGAATGCCTGCACCAGCATGTTCTGGTTGAAGTCGATCGAGCCGACCGCGTTCTTCAGCGTCCGGAATGAACGTTGCTCGGCGGCCATCACCTTCAGGGCGGCCGCTTGCTTGTCGCTCAGCGCGACGTATTGCTGCCCGACATCGACATCCTGCGATGCGCTCTCGTGCGATGCGGGCCCTTCGGCTTTGGCGCTCACGACACCATCGGCGCGCGTCATGAACCAGGTGCCGGCGAGCAGCGTCGCCAGCAGCGGCAATGCCGCAAGGCTCATTTGCTTCCTTTGAAATGACATCCGCCGCCCGGCCAATCCTGCATGAAGACCCGCGCGAGAGGCGAGGCCTTGCCGCAACGTGGCAGCCGTCGATCTCTCGGCGAGAACGGGCAAACCGTTATCAGGGCCAGCTGACGCCAGCCTTACATTGGCGCGCGCGATGGTGCATCCAAATGCGCGAATTTTGATTGCAGTGGATGCGCGTTTATCTATTTTCAGCTGCAGGCCGGCGGAGCTGGCCGGAGCCGACACATCGTGCTTGTCTCGCACCGGAGGCATCGGGCTCAGATACGTTTTGGTGCCGCAACAAGGTACGAAAAAGATCGATCGAATGAGGACTGGATTGCTGCGATGCGCCTTCTGATCGTCGAGGACAATGTCGAGCTCTCGCGGCTGCTCGCCAGCGGGCTGATGGCGGCGGGATATGAGTCCGATGTCGTCAACAGCGTTGCCGAGGCGCGCGATGCGCTGCGCAGCGTCAGCTATGCCGCCATGATCCTCGATCTCGGACTGCCCGACGGCGATGGCTTGTCGGTGCTGTCGGAGCTGCGCCGCAAGACCGATCCGCTGCCGGTCCTGGTGCTGACCGCGCGGGGCGGCTTGCAGGATCGGGTCAGCGGCCTGCGCAGCGGCGCGGACGACTATCTGGCGAAGCCGTTCGCGCTGGAAGAGCTGGTGGCGCGGCTCGAAGCCATCCTGCGCCGGCCCGGCCAGCTGCTCGGCTCCTCGCTGAAGCTCGCCAATCTGGTCTACGACACCGAGAGCAAGCAGGTGTTCGTCGACGGCGCTCCGCACGTGTTCTCCGCGCGCGAAACGTCGGTTCTGGAGATCCTGCTGCGGCGGCAGGGGCGGGTGGTGCCGAAGAAGAATGTCGAGGACCACATCTTCGGCCTGTCCGGCGAGGTCGCCTCGAACGCGGTCGAGGTTTACGTGTCGCGGCTGCGCAAGCTGCTCACCGAGCACCGCGCCAAGGTCATCATCCACACCATTCGGGGCGTCGGTTATCTGATGGCGGAGGAGAAGTAGGCGTGTTCCGCTTCAAGTCGCTGACGTCGCGGATCGTGTTCCTGCACATCGTGGCGGTCGCGGTCGCGGCGATCTTCCTGCCGCTGCTGCTGCTGTGGCTGTTGAATTCGGAGATCAATCAGCTGCATCGCGAAGCGATGCGCGACCAGGCCGCCGATCTCGGCCAGAACCTCTCGGTCGACGCCACGGGCAAGGTGCAGCTCAACTTGCCGGACAGCCTGAGGGGGCTCTATTCCGACGCCTATGGCCGCTACCGCTACGACATCTACGATGCCGACGATCATCTGCTGTTTTCGTCGCATCGCGAGCCGCCGCGACTGCCGGCCTTGGCCAACCGGATTTCCGGTGCTAGCGTCACCAGGCTGCTCGGTGGCCAGACGCTGCGCATCCTGGTCGCCGAGGACCTGTCGCATCGCGACGTCATCATCGACGACATCGTGTCCAATTTCTTCCGGCGGGTTGGCTGGATCACCATCCCGATCCTTCTGATCCTGCTTGCGACCGACATCCTGATCTTCCGCCGCGCGGTGATTCCGCTGTTGCGGGCCTCGGAGGAGGCGAGAAGCATCGGGCCGGCAAGGACTGATATCCGCCTTCCAACGGAGGGGATTCCGAGCGAGATCCTGCCGCTGGTGACGGCCGTCAACCAGGCGTTCGATCGCCTTGAGGAAGGCTTTCACGTGCAGCGCCAGTTCACGGCCGATGCCGCGCATCAACTGCGCACGCCGCTTGCGATCCTCAGAACCCGGATCGAGACGCTCGATGCGGCCAAGGGGACCAGGGAACTGCATGCCGACATCGAGAGCATGAGCCGCATCGTCAGCCAGCTGCTCGAGATCGCCGAACTCGACACGCTGGTGCTTGATCCCGGCGAGACCGCGGATTTGCGCGCGGTGTGCGCCGAGGTGGTCGGCTCGATCGCGCCCTACGCGCTGGCGCAGCACAAGGACATCGCGCTGCGCGGCACCGACAGTCCGGTGCAGGTCAGGGGCAATGCGGAGATGCTGCAGCGGGCGATCTTCAATCTGGCGGAGAACGCCATCAAGTACACCGCCGATGCGACCTCGGTCGATGTCGAGGTGCACGACAACGGTTCGGTGCAGGTGCGCGACTGCGGGCCGGGGATTGCGCCCGCCGAGCAGGGCCTGATCTTCCAGCGCTTCTGGCGTCGCGATCGCCAGCGCACCGACGGCGCGGGGCTCGGCCTCTCGATCGTGCGCGGCGTCGTCGAGGATCACGATGCGACGGTGAGGGTGGAGAACCTGCCGTCCGGCGGCGCCCAGTTCACGCTGAGCTTCCGCCTCGCCAAGCCAGAGCCGGCAGCGTCCTGAGCCGGCCCGCGAACGTGCCGCGGCCTGCCGGTCTATTTCACCTTGCCGTCGGACAGATCCATGATCATGCGCGTGGTCAAATACAGGCGCGGCACGATGCTGTTGATCTGCACGTATTCGGCATCGTTGGAGTGCGCGCCGAAGCCCGACAGGCCCATGCCTTCGACCACGGCCCCCTTGGTCTTGAGCGCGGCAAACGCCGCATCGGTGCCGCCGCCGGTGGCCCGCTCGGCCACGTTCAGCGACAGGCCCAGCTCCTGATAGATCGTCTTGCCGTGGCCGGCCACACGGCGCGAGGCGTCGCTCGCTTCGAGCGGCGGGCGGCGCACCTCGAACTTCACGTCCACCCTGGAGTCCGGCAGCAGGCGGTTCTTGATCTTGTCCCGCAGGGCTTTCTCGAGCTCGTCGAAATCCGCCACCTTGAGCGCACGCGCATCGGCCTGGGCCGTGGCTTCGGCGGGGATCACGTTGCGGTTGGTGCCGGACTTGGACACCGTCCAGTTCAGCTTCAGGCCCTGCTCCGGCTTGGACAGGTCCTTCATCTGCAGCACCTGGTGTGACAGCTCATAGAGCGCATTCACGCCGCCTTCGGGCCTGGCGCCCGCATGCGACGACTTGCCGTGCACCGTGAGGTAGGCCGAGCCGATGCCGCTGGTGGGAAGGCGCAGCGTGCCGTCGGTGCCGCCGCCCTCGAACGAGAACACGGCATCCTGTTCCGCGGCGAGACGGGTGATGGTGCTGCGCCAGCCGGGCGAAGAGATCTCCTCGTCGCCATTGATCAGCACCGTGAGCGTACCGTAATTTTTGAAGTTCAGCTTCTGCAGCAACGCCACGGCGTGGAGAATGGTGGCGACGCCCTGCTTGTCGTCGGCAATGCCGAGCCCATAGGCCTTGTCGCCATCGATGCGGAAGGGTTGGTCCTTCAGCATGCCCTTGAGATACACCGTGTCCATGTGCGCGATCAGCATGATCTTCGCGCTGCCGGTGCCCTTGAATACGGCCTGCACGGCGGGGCCGATCTTCTCGGGCGTGTCGTCGAGGCGGTAGATATCCGTGGTCTGCAGGATATCGACCGCGCCGCCGAGCTGCTTGAGCTGGCCGGCGACGCGCTCGGCAAGCTGGTTCAGGCCGTCGACGTCCTTGCTGCCGGATTCGATCTGCACGAGGTCGCGCAGGGTGTCGAGCAGCGGCTGCTGCTCCTGTTGCGCCAGCGCGCGAAGGTCGGCTGCGTGCGCCGCGGGTGCGGCAAGCGCCAAAGCAAACGACAGCATCAGCGGGCGAATGAGCGAGCGGGCGGGATGCAATTGGGGCATGGCGGCGATCTGTGAGTTGGAGGACGATCCGTATCCCCGTCTTCACAGGCCTCGCCGACGCCGTCAACAGCGGCGTGCCTTGCGCCGCAAGCGCGTTTGCGAGCGAAGTGGACGCCGGTTCGCGTGAAGAAAACGCGACAAGACAAGAATCCAGAGCATCGGTTCTGATTCAATCAGAACCGAAATGCTCTGGGCACGCCGAATGCGCTGATGCCGGCTACTGCTTCGGCTGGCCGAAGTCGAGCGGCGGCAGCTCGATCTGCGGCACCTCGATCTTGACCTTGTTGAGGTCGACATCGAGCGGCTTGTCGAGCAGTCCGGTGACGACGACCGGGAACGCAATCACCAGCGCCACCATGATCGCCTGCAGGCCGATCCAGGGCATGGCGCCCCAGTAGATGTCCGAGCTCTTCACTTCCTTCGGCGCCACGCCGCGCAGATAGAACAGCGCGAAGCCGAACGGCGGATGCAGGAACGAGGTCTGCATGTTGACGCAGAGCATCACGCCGAACCAGATCAGCGCGGCGTCGGGACCGACCACCGGCGCCAGCACCTTCTGCGCGATCGGCGCGATCATCGGCAGGATGATGAACGCGATCTCGAAGAAGTCGAGGAAGAACGCCAGGAAGAAGATGAACAGGTTGATGAAGATCAGGAAGCCCCAGACGCCGCCGGGCAGCGAGGTCAGATGGTGCTCCAGCCAGGTGCCGCCGGATACGCCGAGGAACACGACCGAGAAGCAGGTCGAGCCGATCAGGATGAAGGTGACCATGCAGGTGATCCGCATGGTGGTCTCGTAGCCCTGCTTGATCAGGTCGCGCAGGTCCGGGATCTTGACGGCCTCGAGGCAGATCCAGACCACCGCGGCGTAGGTGATCGCGAAGGCGAGCTTGAAGAGCAGGTTCTCGCTGTAGAGCATCGCGATGATGGTGCCGATGCCGCCGGCGATCACGCCTGTTATCAGCACCTTGTTGCCGATGGCGCTGAAATCCTTGTGGTGGATGGCTGCGAGCACGATGGCGCCGACCGCGCCCATGGCGCCGGCTTCCGTCGGGGTCGCAAGGCCCATCATCATGGTGCCGAGCACGACGAAGATCAGCACCGCCGAGGGGATGATGCCGAGCAGGCACTTCTTCCACAGCGCCCAGCCGGTCAGCGTGCGCGCCTCGATCGGCACCGCCGGCACATGACTCGGCTTGAAGATGCCGAGCAGGAAGGTGTAGCCGGCGAACAGCAGGATCTGGAACACCGACGGGCCCCAGGCGCCGAGATACATGTCGCCGACCGACTTGCCGAGCTGGTCGGCAAGCACGATCAGAACGAGAGAGGGAGGGACAAGTTGCGTGATGGTGCCGGAGGCGGCGAGCACGCCCGTGATGTAGCGGATGTTGTAGCCGTAGCGGATCATCACCGGCATCGAGATCAGCGCCATGGCGATCACCTGCGCAGCCACCGTGCCGGTGATGGCGCCGAGGATGAAGCCGACGATGATCACGGAATAGCCGAGGCCGCCGCGGATCGGGCCGAACAACTGGCCCATCGAATCCAGCATGTCCTCGGCGAGCCCGCATCTCTCCAATATCGCGCCCATGAAGGTGAAGAACGGGATCGCCAGCAGCAGCTCGTTGGACAGCACGCTGCCGAAGATGCGGCCCGGGATCGCCTGCAGGAAGTTGAGGTCAAAGAAGCCGAGATAGATCGAGAGGAACCCGAACGACAGGCCGACCGCGGCGAGCGTGAACGCCACCGGATAACCGATCAGCATCGCTACGATCAGGCCGCCGAACATCAGTGGCGGCATCATCTCCAGCGTGATCATTGAGTCGGCCTCTCATACTTCGCGTCGATGGTCACGTAGCCCTGCAGCGCGGCGATCCGCTTGATCACCTCTGAGACGCCTTGCAGCGCAAGCATCACGAAGCCGGACGGGATAACGAACTTGATCGGCCAGCGTAAGAGGCCGCCGGCGTTGCCGCTCATCTCGCCGACCGCGTAGGCCTGGTAGAAGAACGGCCACGACAGATAGGCGAGCAGGAGGCAGGCCGGGATCAGGAAGAACAGCGTTCCGATCAGGTCGAGCCAGAGCTGGCCGCGTTCGGACAGCATCAGATACATGATCTCGACGCGGACATGCTCGTTGCGCTTGAAGGTGTAGGAGGCGCCGAACATCACGAGGATCGCGAACATGTACCACTGCGCCTCGAGCCAGCCGTTAGAGGAGTAGCTGAACGCGTAGCGGATCATGGCGTTGCCGGCACTGACCAGGCACGAGATCAGCACCAGCAGGTTGCAGATGTAGCCGATCTTCTCGTTGAGTTGGTCGATGGCCTGACTTAATGCCAACAATGGGCGCATCACGATCTCCACGGCCGCGCCATCCGCGCGCCGAATATCTCTTCAAGCATCATCTGGCCGCCGCGCGCATGCGCACGGAGCCACGGCTCACTTTCAGGAGCAGTTGCAAACGTTCGTCCTCCCCCGAAATCCGCTTCAGCCGTTCTTGGCTGCCGGGGGTCGTCGGCAGGAGCCGACGGAGGGCAGCGGCCTATGCTGGCCAGACTAGCGTGAAAGCTGATTCACCAAATCAGCGCCGTGGAACGCCGTCAATCGGAAAATGGGCAAATTGACGCCGCGGCAAACTGTTGTCCCGCCTTGGTAATCGGGGGACAGGCCGCGCGTCGGGAGGGAGCTTGAAAACTAGCCGCCGGTCACGCTCATGTGGCGGCTGACGCTCGGACGGTTGTGGCGGCGGTCGATGATGAAATCGTGCCCCTTCGGCTTCAGTCCGATGGCCCGGTCGATGGCTGCCGCCAGCAGGTCGTTGTCGGCGGAGGCGCGCAGCGGCCGGCGCAGGTCGGAGGCATCCTCGTGGCCGAGGCAGGTGTGCAGCGTGCCGGTGCAGGTGATCCGCACCCGGTTGCAGGATTCGCAGAAGTTATGGGTCATCGGCGTGATGAAGCCGAGCTTGCCGCCGGTCTCGGCAACCCGGACGTAGCGGGCGGGGCCGCCGGTGTCGTCGGAAAGATCGGTCAGCGTGTAGTGCTTCTCGAGCCGCGCGCGCATCAAGGACAGCGGCACGTACTGATCGATCCGGCCTTCGCCGATGTCGCCCATCGGCATCACCTCGATCAAGGTCAGGCCCATGCCCTTGCCGTGCGCCCATTCCATCAGCGCGGGAATCTCGTCCTCGTTCATGTTCTTGAGCGCGACCGCGTTGATCTTGACCGCGAGTCCCGCCGACCGCGCAGCCTCGATGCCCGACAGCACCTTGTCGATGTCGCCCCAGCGGGTGATGGCCCGGAATTTTACGGGGTCGAGCGTGTCGAGCGAGACGTTGACGCGGCGCACGCCGCAATCGGCCAGCTCCTGGGCGAAGCGCGCCAGCTGCGAACCGTTGGTGGTCAGCGTCAATTCGTCGAGTGCGCCCGTGGTCAGATGGCGCGACAGCGAGCGCACCAGGCCCATCACGTTGCGGCGGACCAGCGGCTCGCCGCCGGTGAGGCGGATCTTGCGCACGCCCTTGGCGACGAATGCCGAGCAGAGCCGGTCGAGCTCTTCCAGCGTCAAAAGATCGGCCTTCGGCAGGAAGGTCATGTCTTCCGACATGCAGTAGAAGCAGCGCAGGTCGCAGCGGTCGGTGACGGAGACGCGCAAATAACGGATGGTCCGGCCGAACGGGTCGGTCATCGGACGAAACAGCGTGTCGGAATGCGCTTGCGTGGATCCGTTCATTCAGTTCGGGCCTTGCAATCTGTTTCCTGGCTGCCGCGCCGTGATCGGCTCCGGCATCCGCAATCTATGCATGTTGGCGCGTTGTCACAATGCGTCCCAAGGGATGATCGTATGGATGATCCGCAACATGCAAAGCGATAGGCGAGGCATATCGCGCGATGCATGATCGCAATCGCGGATGTGTCTCGACCACATACAAAAACCCGGCTTTGGGCCGGGCTCTTGTGCAGTGCAAATCCGGTACAGCCGCCCGCGCTAGCGCGACGGAGCCGCTGCCGGCGCCGGCGCAGCCGCGCTCGGGGCGGGGAACGCGGAGTCAGGAGCGGCGGCCGGCTTCGGCTTCTTCTTCCGTATCGGCTTCTTCGCCGCGCGCGGCGGCGGGCCGGCCGGCTGCAACTCGGCGAACACCGGACTCGGATCGAGCGTGGTGGTGGCCGGCGTGGTGAAGTCGCCGGGAACGCGGGTCACGGTGACCGGTACGGTCGCCGGCTGGAACTTCGGCATGTTGAAGGTGACGGAGAAGTTGGTCTCCGGCGCCGGGATCGACACGGTGCAGGGCGTCTTGCAGCCCGGCCCGAGCGAGGTCACGGCGTCGGCGCCCGGCGGGTTCGAATCCAGCTGCACCGGCATCGGCGGCGGCGCCGACTTGAACGAATCCAATGAGAAGGAGGAGCAGCCGGCCAGGCTCAGCCCGGCGGCCGCAATCACGATGATACGACGCATGATCCACACTCTACTGCGGCAATCAGCCACAATCCCCGGAGCGGACCATAGGTGCGTCGAAACAGAGGCGCAACAGCGGGGGGCCTGCTCGTTAAAGGATGGTTAATGGCAGAAACGCATGGCTAAATATTGCCAAGCGATATCAGTATGTTGCGGAGAGGTTATGCCGCGCTCAGGCTGGCGACGGCGTCCGGCAGATCGCGCATATGGCTGATCAGCCGGTCCGGCTTCAGCTCGGTCATCGGAACGTCCGTATAGCCAAAATCGACGCCGATCACCGGAACCTGGGCGCGCCTTGCGACCCCGACATCGGGGCCGGCATCGCCGACCATGATAGCGCCCGGCAGCCGGCCGCCGGCGCGGGCCACCGTCTCGCGCAGGAACGTCGGATCGGGTTTTGCGATGCCAAAGGTATCGGCGCCGCAGATCGCGGCGAAGCGCTTGGTCAGGCCGAGCCGGTCGAGCAGCAGCTTCGACAGCCATTCCAGCTTGTTGGTGCACACCGCAAAGCGATGGCCCTTTGCCTCGAGCCGGTCGAGCGCGCCCTCGAGCCCGTCGAACGGCCGCGAGCCGTCGGCGATATGCTCGGCATAATAGTCGACGAAATCCTTGGTCAAGCGATCGAGATCACCGACGCTGACCGCGCGTCCTTCCACCTCGAGCCCGCGTTCGAGCAGCTTGCGCGCGCCGGCGCCGATCATGTTGCGCGCGGCCGCCAGCGGCACAGGCCGCAGGCCCTCGCGGTCGAGCACATGGTTCAGCGCGGCGATCAGATCGGGCGCGGTGTCGACCAGCGTGCCGTCGAGATCGAATACGACGATGGGGGGAGAGGAGGCGGACATGGTGCTTTTGGCTATCGGGCCAAGCGCTGCGATGCAAGAGTAGATGTGGGCACGTCATGAAATAGGGGAGGCTGAGATGCGGGAACTTGCCGGAAAAGCCGCTTTTGTCACCGGCGCGGCCAGCGGAATCGGACTTGCGATGGCAACCGCCTTCGCCCGCGAGGGCATGAAGGTGATGCTCGCCGATATCGAAACCGGTCCGCTGGACAAGGCCGTCGATGCGCTGCGCGCCGGCGGCGCGGATGTCCATGGCGTGGTCTGCGACGTTGCCGATCCCTTGAGCGTCGATCGCGCGGCAGAAGCATCGTTCCGCGCCTTCGGCAAGGTTCATGTCCTCTGCAACAATGCCGGCGTCGCGGCCGGCGGCGGTATCGACCCGATCTCGGTCGACGACTGGCGCTGGGTGATCGACGTCAATTTGATGGGCGTCGTGCACGGCATCAGGAGCTTCCTGCCGCACATCCGCCAGCACGGCGAGGGCGGCCATATCGTCAACACGGCATCGATGGCCGGGATGAATGCCGGGCTTGGCCTGAGCCCGTATTCGGCGACCAAGTTCGCCGTCGTCAGCCTGTCCGAAGGGCTCGCCATGCAGCTCAGGCCGCTCGGGATTGGCGTCAGCGTGCTCTGTCCGAGCTTTGTGCGGACCCGGATCGGCGAGAGCGGGCGCAACCGCCCGGAGCAGTACGGCCAGACCCGTCAGCTCGATCCCGCAAGCCCGATGGCCGCTGTCGTCGCCGAGATCGCGCGCCGCCTGGAGGCCGGTCTCGATCCGGCGTCGGTTGCGGGGCAGGTGCTGGCCGCGATCCGCGACGACCAGTTCTACATTTTCACCCACCCCGGGATGCGGGCCGAGGTCGAACAGCGCTTTTCGACGATTTTGGCCGCGATGGACGCCGTTTCGGCCTAAAGACTGGTCCGCTTGCCGCTATTCCTGCCTGCAAAACGACGCTAGATATGCGCCCGCCGGGCCACCCGATGGCGGCCCGTAACCGACAACCGAGGGCTATCGGCACGTGGACATGGACGCACTGAAACGCCAGGCGGCGGCGCGCGCGCTCGAAGAGGTGCGCGACGGCATGAAGCTCGGGCTCGGCACCGGATCGACCGCCAAGCATTTCGTCGAGCTGCTCGGCGAGAAGGTCCGCTCGGGCATGAAGGTGATCGGCGTGCCGACCTCGGAAGCGACCCGCGCGGATGCGATCCGCTGCGGCGTTCCGCTGACCACGCTGGACGAGATCGACCATCTCGACCTCACCATCGACGGCGCCGACGAGATCGACCCGGCGCTCAACCTGATTAAGGGCGGCGGCGGTGCGCTGCTGCGCGAGAAGATCGTCGCGGCCGCCAGTGATCGCATGATCGTGATCGCCGACGACAGCAAATGGGTCGACGTGCTCGGCCGGTTTCCGCTGCCGGTCGAGGTGATCCCGTTCGGGCTCGCCGCGACCCAAGCCGCGATGGCGCGGGCATTCGCTTCGGCCGGCGTGTCAGGCGAAATGCTGATCCGGAAGGGCAAGGACGGTCACGTTTTTGTCACCGATGGCGGCCACTGGATCGTCGATGCCCATCTCGGCCGGATCGGCGATCCGCCGCGTCTTGCCGGTTTGCTCAGCGTGATTCCGGGCGTGGTCGAACACGGCCTGTTCATCGGGCTTGGCAGCGTCGCCGTGCTGGCCGGCGCGCATGGAATTCGGGTTGTTGAACGGCCATGAGGCCGCAAGCAAGGAGACTTGGAATGAAGCGTTTTTCGGGACTTTTGTCGGCTGCGGCCCTGGCGGCTGGACTGGCGCTCGCACCGGCGATGGCGCAGCAGCCGCAGCTGCCCCCTATGCCCAAGGACGTCAAGCAGTCGACCCCCGCGGCGATCGGATACGCCAAGGAAATCCTGACGATGAAGAACGTCTCGGTGATGTATGCCGGCGCCGTTCCGGGCATCATCGAGAAGACCAAGACCGGCCTGCTGCAGCAGTACCTGAACTACCAGAAGGATCTCAACGAGGTCGCGCTGGTCATTGCCAAGAATCTGGCTGGCAGCGAGAAGGAAATCGGCGAGGGCATGGCGCAGCTCTACGCCGCCGAGTTCACCGAGCAGGAGCTCAAGGATCTCGTGATCTTCTACAAGACGCCGCTCGGTCAGAAGCTTTTGACCTCCGAGCCCAAGGCAATCAACGATTCGCTGAGATATATGCAGGAGTGGGCGCAGCAGTTTGGCGTGATCGTCAACGCCCAGTTCAAGGCCGAGATGAAGAAGCGCGGCAAGGATATCTGAGCGCGCGGCGCTATTGGACCCTCATGGTGAGGAGCGCGGAGCGCGTCTCGAACCATGAGGCCCCTCTGTGGCCTCCATCCTTCGAGACGCCCGCTTCGCGGGCTCCTCAGGATGAGGGGTACCAGTTGCAAGAGCCGTTTTTCGGCGTGGTTGCCAAGGTTGGGTGCAAAAATGGCCGAGTTTGACGTCGACCTGTTTGTCATCGGTGGTGGTTCGGGCGGCGTTCGTGCCGCCCGCATCGCCGCCGGCTACGGCGCGAAGGTCATGGTCGCCGAAGAGTACCGGATGGGCGGCACCTGCGTGATCCGCGGCTGCGTGCCGAAGAAGCTGTTCGTGATCGGCAGCCACGTCCACGACGAGATCGAGGACGCCGCCGGCTTCGGCTGGAGCATCGGGCAGGTCTCGTTCGACTGGGCCACACTCGTCGCCAACAAGGACAAGGAGATCGCCCGGCTCGAGGGCGCCTACACCACCAACGTCGAGAAGTCGGGCGCACGGATCGCGAAGACCCGCGCGGTGCTTGAGGATGCCCACACCATCAGACTCGCCACCGGCGAGAAGGTGACGGCGAAGTACATCCTGATCGCGACCGGCGGCGCGCCCAATCACGGGCCGATCGTGCCCGGCATCGAGCACGTGATCTCCTCCAACGAGGCGTTTCACCTCAAGGAGCTGCCGAAGCGGATCGTGATCCAGGGCGGCGGCTACATCGCGCTGGAATTCGCCGGCATCTTCGCCGGCTTCGGCTCCGACGTCACGGTGATCTATCGCGGCGACAACATCCTGCGCGGCTTCGACGAGGACGTGCGCAAGCATGTCCGCGCCGAGATGGAGAAGCGCGGCATCACCATCATCACCGGCTGCACGGTGGCGAAGATCGACAAGCACGGCCGTGACTTCACCACCCACCTGTCGAGCGGCTCAAGCATCGCCTCCGACCAGGTGATGTTCGCGATCGGCCGGCATCCCAATGTCGCCAATCTCGGGCTGGAGACCGCCGGCGTCGCCATCAATCCCGCCAATGGCGGCATCCAGGTCGACGGCTGGTCGAAGACCTCGGTCGACAACATCTACGCGGTCGGCGACGTCACCCACCGCACCAACCTGACCCCGGTTGCGATCCGCGAGGGCCATGCCTTCGCCGACACGGTGTTCGGCAAGCGCCCGGTCGAGGTCGACCACGCCACGATCCCGACCGCGGTGTTCTCGCAGCCGGAGGTTGGCACCGTCGGTCTGACTGAGGAAGAGGCGCGGGCGCAGTTCAGCCACGTCGACATCTACAAGACTGATTTCCGCCCGATCAAGGCGACGATGTCCGGCCGCGACACCCGCGTGCTCATGAAGCTCGTGGTCGACGGCGCGAGCGACCGCGTGCTCGGCTGCCACATCGTCGGCGATGGCGCCGCCGAAATCACCCAGGCCGTCGCGATCGCCGTGAAAATGAAGGCGACCAAGGCCGATTTCGACGCCACCGTCGCGCTGCATCCGACCGCCTCCGAAGAGCTGGTCACGATGCGCACCCCGACCGCGCGCCACGTGCGCCAGGCGGCGGAGTAGGGAGCTACCCGCAGGCCGGCCTCGACCCTGGTGCCGTCCCGGCCGAGGCACTCGCAGATGGGAATTGGGAGCGATCGATCGGGAACGGGGAACGACCCCTGCCTGACAGCCCAACGCCGCCCGCTTAAAATGCATGCGAGCGGCGCTGTCTCTAGCCCCAGGACGGTAACGGCAAAATCCTGATGAAGTTAAGTCTGCACGAGCCCGCAAAGGTTTCATACCTCAGAAGGGGTAGCTTGCTTCCGTAAGACGGCGCGTACCGCGGCAGCGCAACCCTCTGGCCCCCAATTTGTGCATCAGGGCCGATACCCCCATCACACGCGGTGAAGGGCCGTGCGGTGCACAGCATAGGCACCCGTGGCAGCGCGTCATGTCGCGCACCCTGGAACCTTGCGCTATGCTGGCAGTTCCACTCTCAAACAGTTTGAACTCACAAATTGAGGGAGCCGCGCATGCCAGGACCATCCGAGCAGGAGATTCGGACCCGAGCTTACGAATTATGGAAGGACGCCGGCGAGCCACAGGGCAACATGGATCAGTTGTGGTATCAGGCCGAAAAGGAACTGCTGGCGCGCAAGGCCGCCAACGGCGAAACGCCCTGCGACAAGAACGGCCATCGAGAGCCGACGACTTATCCGGAGAGACTAAGGGGCGTGCATTGAGTGCGTCGCACGGCTGAGCTAACGAGTCCGGCAGGCTGGCCCGGACGCGGAGGCATCATGAGCGGCGCGATCGATCTTTCGCAGAAACTATCGACATTCTCCGACCACTGGTCGCCGCGCACCGTCGCGCAATTCAACGCCTGCGACGTCATGGTGGTGAAGGTGCAGGGCGAGTTCGTCTGGCACAAGCACGACGACACCGACGACTTCTTCCTCGTCCTGAAAGGCATCCTCGACATCGAGCTGCGCGACCGCACCGTCACGCTAACTCCCGGGCAGATGTACATCGTGCCGAAAGGCGTCGAGCATCGTCCGGTCGCACGGGAAGAGGTGCATCTGCTGCTGATCGAACCGACCGGGACGCCGAACACGGGTGATGCGGCGACGGCGGCGGCAAGGAAAGTGGTGTGAGACTGGCAGCATGGGTGGAGCGAAGCGATACCCATCATCTTGACCGCGGATCGGAGTTGAAGAGCAAGGCTCGGGCGATTGATGTCGCGCGAACGCGAAAGTATGGCTCACCGGCAGCGCAATACATGCGGTGTCGTCCCTGCTTTCGCAGGGACGACACGGGAGAGTGCCGCGCTTACCCCTCCGCCTCAATCCACTCCGCGGCGCCGCGCCACAGCGCATCGCGGTGTTCGCTGCGGAAGAAGCCGAGATGGCCGATCGCTTTTGCGCCGGCGTCGGCGGGACGGATCGAGATGATCTCGGGCGTGATCGACGTGAAGGCGGAGCACAGCAATTCGACCGCCGGCCGCGTTGCCCAGGTGTCGTCGGTCATGACAAGCGCGCGGAGCTTGCCCTTGAACTTCGGAAAATTTTCGCGCGCCGTCAGCGTGGCATCATCGAGCAGATAGCGCTCCCGCATCACCCAGCTCCGCCATTGCTCGAACGCGCCCCTCGGCAGGTCCATGCCGAGGCCGGCCCAGGCGGGCAGGTAGCCGAGCGTGCGTGCCAGCGGCAGGCCGACGCCGTTCAGGAAAGCGACGACGCGGTAGCGCTCGGGCGAGGCCATCAGCTTCCAATAGGCGGCCTGCGAGGCGATCAGGAGCGCGCGCGGGATCTCGGCATTGTTGGCCAGGAGGCCCAGTGCCTGGCCGCCGAAGGAGTGGCCGACATAGGCGAAGGGGAGGTTGCGGTAGCGCTCGCGCATCCAGCTCACCGCCGCGGTGGCGTCGAGCGCGGCCCAGTCCGCCATCGTGGCCTTGAAGCCGGCCAGCGATTTCGGCTTGTTGAGGCCGGTCGCCGCCATCGGCCGGCTGTCGCCGGTGCCGCGGTAGTCGTAGGTCAGCACCGCCGCGCCGCGGCGGGCGAGGTAGCCGGCAAAGCCGCGATAGACCTTGCGGGGCACGGCGGTCGCCGAATTGATCAGGACGGCGTGGCGCCGCGTGCCGCGCGGCAGGAACAACGTCGCGGCGAGCGGATAGCCGTCTGCGGCCGGCACGACGATGTCGTCGCTAAAAACGTCGTCCAGCGCGGCGAAGGCCACGGCGATTTCCCCGGCATTCATGCTATGCTCTACCAAATGCGAATTCGGATTTCCCTGCAAGGGTTTGACCAGATTGCAGGAATCCTTCTAGCGGGAAAGCGGGGCCCTGTGTATAAGCCGGGCTTTCGTCATGCCGTGATTAAGTTGCGGTTTTTGCTCAGGAGTTGACCTCATGTCCGAGCGGTGGACACCCGATAGCTGGCGCGCCAAGAAGGTGCTGCAGGTGCCCGATTATCCCGATGCCAAGGCATTGGCCGATGTCGAGGCCCAGCTGGCGACCTTTCCGCCGCTGGTGTTCGCGGGCGAGGCGCGCAGCCTGAAGAAGGCGCTGGGGCGGGTCGCCGCCGGCGAGGCCTTCCTGCTGCAGGGCGGCGACTGCGCCGAGAGCTTTGCCGAGCATGGCGCCAACAACATCCGCGACTTCTTCCGCGTCCTGTTGCAGATGGCGGTCGTGCTGACCTATGCCGGCGCGCTGCCGGTGGTGAAGGTCGGCCGCATCGCCGGCCAGTTCGCCAAGCCGCGCTCGTCGCCGACCGAGAAGCAGGGCGACGTCGAGCTGCCGAGCTATCGCGGCGACATCGTCAACGACATCGCCTTCACGCCGGAAGCGCGCATTCCCGATCCGCAGCGCCAGCTGATGGCTTATCGCCAATCCGCCGCGACGCTGAACCTGCTGCGCGCGTTCGCCACCGGCGGCTTCGCCAATCTCGGCAGCGTGCATCAGTGGATGCTCGGCTTCCTGAAGGATTCGCCGCAGTCCCGCCGCTACAAGGAGCTGGCCGACCGCATCTCGGATGCGCTGAACTTCATGCGCGCCTGCGGCCTTGATCTCGAGAGCCATCCCGAGCTGCGCGCCACCGATTTCTACACCAGCCACGAGGCGTTGCTGCTCGGCTACGAGCAGGCGATGACGCGGGTCGATTCCACCACCGGCGACTGGTACGCGACCTCCGGCCACATGATCTGGATCGGCGACCGCACCCGTCAGCTCGATCACGGCCATGTCGAATATTTCCGCGGCATCAAGAATCCGATCGGCCTGAAATGCGGCCCGTCGCTGAAGCCGGACGAGCTGTTGAAGCTGATCGATATCCTCAATCCAGACGATGAGCCGGGGCGCCTGACCCTGATCAACCGGTTTGGTGCCGACAAGGTCGGCGACCATCTGCCGGGCCTGATCCGCGCCGTGCAGCGGGAAGGGCGCAAGGTGGTGTGGTCGTGCGATCCGATGCACGGCAACACCATCACCTCGACCTCGGGCTACAAGACGCGGCCGTTCGACCGCGTGCTGTCGGAAGTGCGGTCGTTCTTCCAGATCCACGCTGCCGAAGGCACCCATGCCGGCGGCGTGCACCTGGAGATGACCGGACAGGATGTCACCGAATGCATCGGCGGCGCGCGCGCCATCACCGACGAGGACCTCAACGACCGCTACCACACGGTCTGCGATCCCCGCCTCAACGCCGAACAGTCGATCGACATGGCCTTCCTGATCGCCGAGCTCTTGAAGCAGGAGCGCGCCGGCAAGGTCAAACCGATGCCGGCCGCCGCTGGGTTGTGATTTGGGGCAGTGACTTGAGGCAGTGACTTGGGGCAGTGACTTGGGGACTGTGACTTGCTGAGGTTCTGGCGAGCCACCATCAACTCGCGCAACGGGCTGGCATTCGCCATTCGCTCGGAGCAGGCGATTCGCGAGGAGGTGGTGGCGTTGGCGCTGTCGCTGCCGCTGGCCTGGCTGGTCGGCGCCACCGTGATGCGCCGGGTCGAATTGGTCGCAACCGTGGTGCTGGTGCTCGTCATCGAGCTGCTCAATACCGCGATCGAGAAGCTCGCCGATCGCCTGACCATGGATCACGATCCGCAGATCGGGCGGGTCAAGGACATGGGCTCGGCCGCGGTCGGCGTCGCGCTCGTCATGGCCGGCCTGTTCTGGCTGTTCGCCCTCGCCGAACGCATGGGCGCGTTCTGATCCCGAGCAGGATCCGGAAAAGTGGGAACCGGTTTTCCGATCAGATCATGCTCAAAACAAGCTCCCGCCGGTCATGGTGCGATTTCTGCAATCGCACCATGACCGGAAGGTGATTGAAGTTTGCGGTTGTGCAGGACAACTTAAGCGTATGAGCGAACAACAGATCAAGATTACCCTGGCGCAACTCAATCCGACGGTCGGTGACGTCACCGGCAACGCCGCGAAGGCGCGTGCCGCGCGCGAGACGGCCAAGGCCGACGGCGCCGACCTCGTGGTGCTGTCGGAACTGTTCATCGCCGGCTATCCGCCGGAGGATCTGGTGCTCAAGCCGGCGTTCCAGTCGGCCTGCCGCGCCGCGATCGAGGAACTGGCGCGCGAGACCAGGGATGGCGGCCCGGCGATGCTGATCGGCACGCCCTGGGTCGAGGACGGCAAGCTCTACAATGCCTGCGCGCTGCTCGACGGCGGCCGCATCGCCGCGCTGCGCTTCAAGGCCAATCTGCCGAACTACGGCGTGTTCGACGAGAAGCGGCTGTTCGCGCGCGGCCCGGCGCCGGGCCCGGTGACGGTGCGCGGCGTGCGCATCGGCGTGCCGATCTGTGAGGACATCTGGCTCGAGGAGTCCGAAGAGTACGAAAACGTCGTCGAATGTCTCGCCGAGACTGGCGCCGAGATTCTCGTGGTGCCGAACGGCTCGCCCTATGCCCGCGACAAGGCCGACCTCAGGCTGTCGATCGTGGTCGCACGCGTCACCGAGAGCGGACTGCCGCTGGTCTATCTCAACGAGGTCGGCGGCCAGGACGAGCTGATCTTCGACGGCGCCTCGTTCGCGCTGAATGCCGATCTCTCCGTCGCGGCGCAGCTTCCGGCGTTCGCGGAGAACGTCACGACGCTGACCTGGCGCAAGACCGCCGACGGCTGGCGTTGCAACGGGCCGATCACGGCGCAGCTCGAGGGCGACAAGGCCGATTACGCGGCCTGCGTGCTCGGCCTGCGCGACTATGTCCGCAAGAACGGTTTTCCCGGCGTGCTGCTCGGCGTCTCCGGCGGCATCGACTCGGCGCTGTGCGCGGCGATCGCGGTCGATGCGCTCGGCGCCGACAAGGTGCGCGGCGTGATGCTGCCGTTCCGCTACACCGCGCAGGTGTCGCTCGACGATGCCGCCAAGCTCGCCGCCGCGCTCGGCATCCGCTACGAGATCCTGCCGATCGCCGATGCCGTGAACGGCTTCGAGACGATTCTGGCGCCGGTGTTCAAGGGGCTGGAACGCGACATCACCGAGGAGAATTTGCAGGCGCGCGCCCGCGGCACGCTGTTGATGGCGATCTCCAACAAGACCGGCGCGATGGTGGTGACCACCGGCAACAAGTCGGAGATGTCGGTCGGCTACGCCACGCTGTATGGCGACATGAACGGCGGCTTCAACCCGATCAAGGACATCTACAAGACCGAGGTGTTCCGCCTGTCGAGCCTGCGCAACGGCTGGAAGCCGGACGGCGCACTCGGGCCGTCAGGCGAGGTGATCCCGGTCAACATCATCATCCGGCCGCCGACCGCCGAGTTGCGCGAGAACCAGACCGACCAGGATTCGCTGCCGCCCTACGACGTGCTGGACGCGATCCTCGAACGGCTGGTTGAGCGCGAGGAGCCGCTGGCGACCATCATCGAAGCCGGCTTCGACCGCGATGTGGTGGCTCGGATCGATCGCCTGCTCAACATCGCCGAATACAAGCGGCGGCAGGCGGCGCCGGGGGTGAAGGTGACGCGGAAGAATTTCGGCCGCGACCGCCGCTATCCCATCACCAACCGCTTCCGCGATTTCGGCAAGGCGCTGCCGGCGCCCGACGAGACGCTGGTGGCGCGCACCTCGCGCGCGTCGGCGGAAGCGTTCGAGGGCTGAGCTCTTCTTACCGCTTCGGGATGAAGGTCGGGCCGACGGTGCGGATCTGGCCGTCGCTCGCCGGCGCGGCTGCCGGTGCGGTGGCGTCAGCGGCTGCGGGCTGCTGTTGAGCTGCGGCTGCGGGCGCGCCCTTCTTGCCAGCGGCGGCCTTGGTCTGGGCGCGCTGCTGCATCTTCCGCGCGCTCTCCTCGGTGACGATGATGTCGCCCTGCTGCTCGGCGGACGCCTTGTCGTCGACCGCCTTCAGCGCCTCGGCCCAGCTCTGGCCGGCCGGCTTGCAGGAGCAGGACGGATTGAACTCGGTGCGGTACTTGAAGGCGTTCGGCAACGACGAGTAGGACACACCGCTGATCGAGACCGCCTGGTTGATATCCTCGCCGGGATTTCGGTAGGTGAACAGGCTGGCATCCGCGGCAGGGCACTGCGCCTTGCAGATTTGCTCGTCGGCGGCGAAGCGCGCCTGCACCGTTGCGAACGAGATCGGGAAATAGGCGCCGTCGCAGGTGCGGACGCAGACGGTGCGGAAGGTGCCGGACTGGGCGCCATACTGCGCGTCGGGCGGGGGCAGCGGATTGTTGGGATTGCCGCCGCCACCGCCGCCGAACAGGTTCTCGAGGAAGTTGCCGGGGCCACGCGCGGCCGCGGCATATTGCGGACCGCAATTGTTCTGCGCCAGTGCGGTCAGGACCGAGCGGCGCTGGTTCTCGCGGTCGGCGCCGCCGAGCCCGCCGGAGCGCAGCCGCTCGAGATTGGCGGTGATCTGGTCGAGATTGGCGCGCATCTGCTGGATCTGGGTGTTGACCGGACCGCACTGCGCCGAATTGTTATTGAAGAGCGAGAAGAACCCGGAGCTGTCGCAGCCCATGCGCCGGGCCTGCGCCGTCACCCGATCGAGCTCGCCCTGCTGGCGGGTTGCCGCGTCCTGGTAGCGGCGGATCTGTTCGTCCTTGGCCGGATCGCCGGAGCCGCCGCCGCGGTCGATCGCCGCCAGCTGGCCTTCGAGCCGGCCGCACATCGGATTGGCCTGCGGATTGGGCTGCGGCGCGGCTTGCGGAGCCGGACCGGGC